>NZ_BAJW01000018.1 GCF_000613905.1 Acetobacter persici JCM 25330 | reverse complement strand
GGCACCCGGCACAGGCCTGAGCAAACAGCCCCTCCCCCCGCCGCGCAGCAGCATCCAGCGCACCGGCATCCCCGGACGGCATCGGGTGCGCAACCGGTCCTTCCGCAATGGGGGGCAGACTGCGCAGATATGTCACCATGGCGGCAATATCTTCCTGCGTCATATAACGCAGGCCATGCTCAACGGCTTCCGCCATTGGCCCTGACGCTGGTCCTTTTCCGCTGGCAATGCCCGTCGAGAGATAGGACGCAAGCTGGTCTTCCGACCAGTTCCCCAGACCATGCTGCCTGTCTGACGTCAGATTATAAGCCCGCCAGCCTATCTGCATTGCGCCCGCATAGGCTTTGCGACTCAGCCCATATGTCAGGGTTCTGGGCGTGTGGCACTGGCTGCAATGCCCCAGAGCTTCCGTCAGATAAGCGCCACGGTTCCATGCCCCGGACCGGGCCGGATCTGGCTGAAACCGCTTGTCCGGATTGTTCAGCCAGTTCCAGAATATCAGCCCCCAGCGCTGATTAAAGGGAAAGCTGAGCTGGTTCTGCCGTGCCGGGGCCTGCTGAGGCTTTAAACTGAACAGATATGCCCGGATTGCCAGTGCATCAGCATCGCTCAGCAACGTGTAAGCCGTATAGGGCATAACGGGATAGAGATGTTTCCCGCCCCGCCCCACACCGTCCCGCAACATCCTGAGCCATTCAGTATCGGTATAATTTCCAATACCGGTCTGCTTATCCGGCGTGATGTTAACCGCAAAAACCGTGCCAAATGGCAGGGTAAACGGACGACCTCCGGTCAGACCTGCGCCATCAGGCGCGGTATGGCAGGCGGCACAGTCCGCGGCCCGGAAAAGATACGCCCCACGCCTGACCTGCTCCGGCTGCTGGCTATCGGCTGGCGCAGGAACACTCTCCGCCAGAGCCGCCGCACTGCACCAGATGGAAGACGCAAGTCCCGTGGCATACAGCATGTTTTTAAAAGAACGGAAGAGCATCATACCTTGCCTCCTCCCATCTGTCTGGCGAACGGAATACGACGCAGACGTTTCCCGGTTGCTGCAAACAGGGCATTCGCCAGCGCGGGAGCTGCCGCAACAGTGCCCACCTCACCAATGCCGCCAATTTCAGCGTCCGGATCTGACACAAGATGCACCTGAATATCCGGGGCCTCATTCAGACGCATCATCCGGTAATTATGAAAATTAGTTTGCTCAACACGTCCATTTTTTAACGTAATTTCACTATAAAGCGCCATTGTCAGGCCAAAAATCAGCCCACCCTGAATCTGCGCGACAATGCCGTCCGGGAACACCACCGGGCCGCAATCCACAGCGCTATGCGCCTGAATAAGCCTGATTTGCCCATCAGCCTCCACGGCAACCTCCAGCACTGTCGCCGCCCATGTCTGAAAAGAGTAATGGAGTACCACCCCCATCCCGTGCCCCGGTAGAAGGCTCTTGCCCCAGCCAGACTGTTTTTCAACCTCATTCAGCACTTTCAGCGCACGCGGCTGGTGGGCTGCCAGCGTCTTGCGGAACGCCAGCGGGTCCTGCGCGGCATGATGCGCAAGTTCGTCAATCATGCTTTCCACAACAAACACATTGTGCGTCGGGCCTACACCGCGCCACCAGAGCGTTGTAACCGCCGCGGGTTCCTCCCGCACAAATTCAACCAGATGATCAGGCAGGTTATAAGGTGTCTGGGTCGCGCCTTCGACCGCATCAGGGTCCAGACCGCCCTGCATCCCTTCCGGATACCAGCGCGCCGTAACAGCAGACCCTGTTGTGCGATGGTGCCAGCCGCTGATGGCACCATTCTGCGTCAGGCCAGCAGAAACGCGGTCATAATAATATGGGCGGAACTGATCATGCGTCATGTCCTCCTTCCGCGTCCAGATCAGCTTGACCGGATAAGGCACCTGTTTTGCAAAACGGGCTGCCTGACCAATGGAATTCGAATCAAGCCTGCGCCCGAACCCGCCGCCAATCAGATGATTATGCACCGCAATTGTTTCCGGCTTTAAACCGGTGGCGTCTGCCACTTCCTGCCGGGCCCGACCGGGCACCTGCGTACCAACACACATCCGCTCCGTCCGGGCGAATATGCAGGGTTGTATTAATCGGCTCCAGCGCCGCATGCGCCAGAAAAGGCAGTTCATACACAGCGTCAATGCGCGTGTGCGCCTGCTTCAGGGCATCCTCCGCGTTTCCGGCCTTCAGCGCCACAACGCCGGACTGGTCTGAGGCCGCTTTCATGCGCGCAAGAATGTCACTGCTGGACGTTGCGGCATTCGGGCCATAGTCCCACTGTGGGGCAGCCGCATCCAGCCCCTTGATCGCGGCCCACATGTGCTCACCAATGACGGCAAGCGCATCCGGGAGCGTCACCACATCCACCACGCCCGGAACAGCAAGAGCGGCCGCACGGTCATACCCTGTCAGGTGCCCGCCTTTAACCGGGCAGGCCATGATGCGCCCGATCTTCATCCCCGGAACCTGCACATCTATCCCGAACTGCGCACTGCCGTTGGTTTTGGCTTTTGTGTCCAGCCTGCGGGGATTTGTGCCAATCACCGAAAAATCGGAAGGGGATTTGAGGACAACCTTTGCCGGAACAGGCTGACGCGCCGCAGCCTCCGCCAGAGCGCCATAGGACAGGCTTCGCCCACTATCAGGATGAAAAACCTGCCCGTTCCGTGTCTGGCAGGCATGCTCCGGCACACCCCAGATCTGCGCGGCTGCGGCCACCAGCATCATACGTGCCGCAGCCCCGGCCTCCCGCAAGGGCACCCAGCTATCCCGCGTGGAGGATGACCCTCCCGTCTCTTCCTCGCCCGCCACGCTATCCACGTACGCCGGATCAGCCGGGGCGGCTTCAACAGTCACCTGTTCAAGCGTAACGCCCAGTTCCTCGGCCAGCAGCATGGAAATGCCGGTGTAAATCCCCTGCCCCATCTCCGCGTAGCGCATGATAAACGTCACAGCGCCCTGTGGTGTAATCCGGATAAATGCGTTTGGCCGGAAAATAACCCCTGTCGCGGTATCCCGCGCTTTTGCAGCCTGCAAAAGCGGCAGGCCGGGCAGAAAGGCAGACAGAAGAAACCCGCCGCCTCCCTTGACCGCAGCACCCATCAAAGCCCGGCGGGAGGTTGGCAGAAGGCCGCTCTGCGTTTTAGGACGCTTATACGTCATCAGACGCAGCTTTATGAATGGCTTTACGGATACGCACATACGTCCCGCACCGGCAGATATTGCCGGCCATCGCCTCATCTATCTCGGCGTCCGTCGGGTGCGGATTTTGCTGCAACAAGGCGGTGGCCGCCATAATCTGCCCGGACTGGCAGTAGCCACACTGGATCACCTCTTTATCCAGCCAGGCCTGCTGTACCTTTGCGCCTGCCTGTGTGTGTTCAATCGCTTCAATGGTGAGAATATCGCGCCCGGCGGCCGCTGAAACTGTCAGCAGGCACGCTCTGACAGGCTGCCCGTCAAGATGCACGGTGCATGCCCCACACTGAGCAACCCCACAGCCATACTTAGTGCCGGTCAGCCCCAGAATATCCCGTAAAATCCAGAGGACGGGCATATCCGCTGGCACGTCCACTTCACGCGGGGTGCCGTTAACTTTGAGATCAAACCTCATACAAATCCGGCCTTACTGCGCTGACTGTTGCGTATCCGTAAGGTATGATACCCCAAAGCAGGCCAGCAGTTAAAGGCCGGTGAGGATGAATACGCCCCACTACAGTAATTTTTACCCTGCCTGTTCCTACACAAACCCGCGGGGGCTGCCTCCCCGCAGCCCGCTGTCAGACCAGCAGGTGCGCGTTACCATCCCTGCTCAGTCGGGAGCACAAACAACTCGGCAACATCCATGCGTTCTGGTGATTTCAGGGCAACAAGCACATCTTGCCGAAGCGTTTGATCTGGACGTGCTGGCGGCGCTGTGTGGCATGAGCCGCTTTCATTTCAGCCGCTCTTTTCACAACACTATGGGGCAAAGCCCGTCGCGCTGGTTCATACAGGCCCGGATGGAACAGGCCTCCCATCTGCTGCTCCACACAGATTTGCCTGTCATAGAGATCGCCCTGACTGTCGGCTATGAGAGCCCGAGCCACTTTGCGCAGATTTTTCGCAAAACAACCGGCGCCAGTCCACGCAGCTACAGAGCACTTTGAGGTCTTGCCAAGAACCGAAAAGTCTTCTCCCTGCTCTGGATCACCGTGATGTTATTCACTTCCAAAGCGACGCCATCTTGTATATGAGAATGATTCTTAGTTGCTTATATAGCAAATAGTACTCATAAATGTTCGTCTGGTGCTTCTTCTGGCCTTGTGACGCGCCACGCGCTGTTTTCTGGAGGTTTACCGCTCATGCCAACGCTCTCGCCCTCTGCATTATCGTTCTCCCCATGGGATATGTTTATCAATGCAGGCCCGCTTGTGCGCTGTGTCATGATGCTCCTCGCTGTGGCCAGTATCCTGACATGGACCATTTTTATTGCGAAATCCGTTGAATTTTTTAAAATTCGCCGCCAATTGCGCAAAGCGGAACTGGCGCTGGAAAATGCGAATACCCTTGACTGGGGGGAAGAAAGCACGCGGCAGAGCGGCATAGCCCATACCCTTGTCATGGCGGCCGAGCAGGAACGGACACGCTCTCAGGATATTGTTGATGATAATGACGGGCTGAAAGAGCGCATCGTCCTGCACCTTGAACGGCTGGAAGCCGCTGAAGGCCGCAGACTGATGCGTGGGACAGGCCTGCTTGCCACCATTGGCGCGACCTCCCCTTTCATCGGGCTGTTCGGGACCGTCTGGGGTATCATGACATCTTTTACCGGCATTGCCGCCAGCAAAGCCACCAGTCTGGCCGTTGTCGCACCGGGCATTGCAGAAGCCCTGCTTGCCACGGCACTGGGGCTGGTTGCCGCTATCCCTGCCGTGGTGATTTATAATCACCTTGCCCGCCAGAGTGCCGCCTGCCGGGCACAGGTTGCTGACCTGACCGCTCTTGTGATGCGCCTTGTCTCTCGCGATCTGGGCCGCATGCAGGCCTTAACAAAAACCGGACAGGTTGTGCGTTTTGATCTTCCGCGTCTGGCGGGAGAATAACCGCTCATGCTCCGTATTCGTCACACTGATGAAAACCCGCATGAAGCGAGTGAGATAAACGTCACCCCCTTTATTGATGTCATGCTGGTCCTGCTAGTGATCTTTATGGTCACGGCCCCGCTCACGACTGTCAACGTGCCGGTCGATCTCCCGTCCTCCAGTGAAAAACCCGCTCCCCGCCCCGATGATCCTGTTTTTCTGACTGTAAAAGCTGACCACAGTCTGGCGCTGGGAGAGGAAACAATCGCGACGGAGACTCTGGCCGCCGCTCTGAACAGCGCCACAAAAGGCAACAGGGAACAGCGCATTTTCCTGAGAGCAGACAAGACTGTGGATTACGGCACATTGATGAGCGTGATGGATAAATTGCGCACAGCAGGCTTCCTGAAAGTCGCGCTGGTCAATCTTCAGGGGCAGGAGGAAGGTCAGGAAGCCCATCCTGCTCAGTCAGACAGTACGGACACCGCACGATGAGCAGAGCATCCGGCCAGATCGTACCAATGCCGGCATCTTTCACAGAATGGCATTCTTCAAAAACACACCGGGAAAGGCGGGAAGAGACTTTAAGATGGGGTCTCTCATTCATGAGCGTGCTTGTCGCCACCGCAGGAGTGACCGCGTGGATCACCAGCGTCCCGCACCCTGTTAACCCTGTTGCAGCAGCCCCGGCGGCGGCAATTGCTATTGATATGGTCCCTGCACCAGTCCCTGCTGCCACATCCCAGCAAGACGTGCCCATGCCACCCCAGGACGCCCGACCCGTACCGGTGCCCACACCTGTCGAACCACCCAAAATAACGGCGCCCCCATCACCAGCCCCCTCTCCGCCGGTTCCCGTCCCGAAGCCGGATAAACTTTATAAGAGTGTTAAAAAGCACAAAGCAGTTCCAAACTTAAAAAAAACGCCGCCTGAGAACAGCCAGCAGGTAGACGCTGCGGCACCTTCTCTTCCTGCGGCTGCAACACCCGCCTCCTCTACTCAGGCAGCACCTGCCCCAGGCGTCTCCTCACCCAACGCGGCGCATGATCCTGTAACATGGCAGGGCGCTTTGCTGGCTCAGCTTGAAAAATTCAAACGCTACCCACAAACGGCGATGGCTGAGCATGAAGAAGGTGTCCCGACAGTCACCTTTTCCATGGACCGCGCAGGCCATGTCTTGTCTGTCAGATTAAGCAAAAGCTCTGGCCACCCCCTTCTGGACGCCGAAGCCCTTGCCCTTCCCAAACGCGCCCAGCCCTTACCCGCCCCGCCCGAAAGTATACCGGGAGAGCCCATTACTCTAACGGTGCCGGTTGAATTTGATATCCATTAGTCTTGCTGGCTGGTGCCCCCTCCCCTTGGTCGTCCCGTCAGGCTTACTCAACACGCAAGCTCTTCTCAGACTGGCATACACATATCGCGTCTTTTCAGCACAAACCGTTTTGTAAGCGCCGGAGTTAACTCTCGAGACCACCAGATAGCGGTTGCCCACTGTCCGCCAGACCGGCAGCCAGTGGGTTATCCTGATTCAGACAGTCCTCAAAAATGAGGCTTCAACTACGGTCAGAGTGCGTCAGCGTCAGAACTCAATCCGGGCCGTGACTTTAAAAGAACGGCCGGGTTGTGTGTAATACCGCTCAGAAAGCGAGGTGGAAGACTGGCCATACGGGAGAGAGGCCGCATTGTAATAGGCTTTATCAAACATGTTATACATCCCGGCCTGAATGCGCAGGGGTTTATAAAATGCCGGGCTATACCAGCCAGTCAGATCGAAAATAACATAACCCGGTGTTTTCCACTGGTTGCTCAAACCACCAGTCGACGTCAGATATTTGGCATTATCCCGGCCTGCCGCAAAAGTGCCGGACAGATCTGCCCCCCAGCGCTGGGTTTTATAGCCAAACCCAATAATGCCCCGGAAAGGTGCCACCGAACTCAGGTGGAAGTTTTTATCCTGATCCCGCCCATCGGCATAGGCCAGAGACCCCCAGACATGCCAGTGATCATCAAATGCCCAGTTTCCGCTGGCTTCCACACCATAAATCCGGACATGTGCGAGATTGGTATAGCCATAGCACAGCATATATCCGTTACAGCCACTTATCCCCATCATATCTATAAAATTATGATAGTGATTATCATAGAAAGAAATTTTAGCGCCCCTCTCGGAGTTCCCGTATTTCATACCGACTTCCCAGCCTCTGCTGGTTTCGGGCTTGAGATCAGGGTTCCCGACAACCTGATAAACCGGTGGCGTGCTGTAGTTCAGATATTCCTCGGTGGCAGACGGAGCACGATAGGCCTCGGAATATTGTCCATACAGAACAACATCTTTTGTCACGCGCGCTTCCACCAGAACTTTGGGTGAGAAATGCGAACCATGCGCCCCGTGAGGCAAGCCCGCATATCCGGCATTGGCCCTGTAAGACGCTGTATTCTGCGGGTCACGCTGGAAATAATCAAACCGGAAACCTGGAGTAATATGCAGCCATTCACCACGCCCAATACCGATGCGGTCCTGCACAATAGCACCCATATCTGTGCCATGCACTTTAGGCATATCGGAAAAATTATCGTGCGTATAAGCGCTTGAAACGGCCCGCTGGCCTGTCTGCGTCTGGTAGGTATCCGTCAGGAATACCTCTCCGCCATAGGTCAGCACATGATGCAACGGGCCGGTGAAAATGTTGTTTGTGGCCGAACCCGTGACACCATAGGACTCTACGGGCAGTGTCAGATGCTGATGAACATAGGCGCGCGGTCTGGCAGGGTCACGATTTGTAATATCCGTATCCGTCTGGATACTCTGCCAGTAAGCCAGAAAATGCGCCTCACTGAATAAGGCTGTCGGGCTTTTGGCCTGATAATCATAATTGGCTGATACGCGAGACCGCTGATTCTCACTGCGGGTACGATACACGTTTGTGGCCGTTGTCTCGGATGTTCTGGTGCGTTCATCCGTATTCCGGTCAAACCACTCCCCGGTCAGACCAATTCTGTGCCCACCGGCAAAATAATGCCTGATCTTGCCCAGAAAACTGCCCTGATCATAGGAGGAGGGATCTTTTGCAGTACGCGTCCGGCCATACCCATAAATATCACCGTGGTTGCCGATCTGGCTGCCATTCTGATAGCCGCCCTGAAGCAGGAAAACCGTATTTTTATAGCGGGCTGCAAAGGCCTGATTCAGCAAAGCCGCCTCGCTTGCGCCGTTGTAGGTCAGCTTGGTCAGACCACCAAAGGTTTTACCCGGCTTAAGAAGATCCTCCGGGTCCAGCGTGCGCAACGCAATTACGCCGCCCAGCGCCCCGGTGCCAAAAAAGCTGGAATCAGCACTTTTAACGACGTCAATCGCACCAAGGGAGTTGAAGTCAAAATTACTCACGCCCCCCTGCGCAGAATTGAAAGACCCCGCATAAGCCCCATCATTTGCCCAGGGCATACGGACACCGTCGATGGTGGTCAGAATCCGGTTCTGATCAAGCCCACGGATGTTGATGCTGGAATTGCCACTACTGTAATTCACCGAGGCATCCACACGGCGGGAAAAGTCTTCCAGACTGTCAATCTGCCGGTCCCGGAGTGTTTTGAGCGTTGTGGTGGTTGTCAGCACGCCTGCCTTCCCCACCGCGCTGTGATCCTTGTCAGGATCAAACTTCATGGAGTCCAGAATATCCGCTTTGCCGCGTACTCTGACTGGCCCCAGAATGACTGTCTGAGGACTGGCGGTCTTTTTTTGTGATGTCTTTTCTTCAGTACCAGCCTTCACAGCGGTTTCTGATCTGGTCTGTGTGGCATCAGGTGCCGCGGCAAAAGCGGGAGTTATGCAGGCATAGGCCAGAGCGGTTGTTGCCAGCATCCGGTAACGCACGGCCCGGCGAAAAAGAGGCAGCGGTGTCATTCTACATCCATAAATACGGTTAATGAGAATCATTATTAATTTATGATGCACGGCAGAGTGTGCCCCATCAAGCGGTTATTGCACATGATTCTCATTTGCGTTAAATTAGCCACACCGTCGCGCTTTTCTGAATGCATTTCTGTCGTAAAGGACACGCCTCATGACCAGAACGTCTGACCAGCTCTCCCTGTCTCTCCGGCTTAAAGATGCCACGCACACGCTGCATGAAGACCTCGATAAAGGCATCATGGCGCATGGTCTCTTCTCAAGCTCAGAAAAATACGGGAATTTTGTAAAACTCCAGTATCTGTTCCACAGAGACGTGAACGCCGCCTATAATCATATTCAGCTGGTAGAAATCATTCCTGATCTGGCAGCCAGAAACCGCTTTGCCCATGTCCGTCAGGACATGCAGGATCTTGGCCTGCCCTTCCCTGATGAGGAAACCTCTCTGGATATCCCTGATGCGTCGACTGCTGCGGGATGGCTGTATGTGGCGGAAGGCTCTAAGCTGGGAGCGAACTTCCTTATGAAGCTGGTAGAAAATCTAGGCTTTACCGAGAATTTTGGGGCGCGGCATCTGGCGGCGGATCCCGGCGGCAGGGGAGCCTCCTGGAACGCCTTTAAAAGCGCTATTGACCACGCCGGGTTTGACCCTGTTCTTGCGGCAACCGGCGCGCGGGCAGGCTTTCTGCGTGTCAAAAACTACATGACAGCACCCGGCACCCTCAGCGCGGTTTCGGGCTGAGCAGACGCACAAAAATGGCCTGAAAGTCTATAAAATTTCAGGCCATTTTACATCAGACAAAACAGATTATAAAAATCAGACCGTTACGTCCTGCATAACGGTAAAGCCTTCAAACACCGGTGGCCCAGCCGTCAGAGCACGCCCCTGCCCTGCCCCGGCATGGGCCTGACGGAACTGCTCAGACTGCGTCCAGCCGACAAAAGCATCGTAAGACTCCCAGACCGTGTGAGAGGCATAAAGCCTTACGCCCTCTTTTTCCGGCCCCTGAAGAAACTGGAAGCTGATAAATCCGGGAACCGTCTTGAGCAAAACCTCACGGTCCAGCCAGCGTTTCTGAAAAGCCTCTTCATTTTCAGGAGCAACCAGAAAGCGGTTCATGGCGATATACTGAGACATACTCTTTTTCTCTCCTTATGATAAAGACCCGCACATCATATCGTGCGGTAGAATATACGGCTTTCCTGACACCGCATGTTGACGCACGCGCCCCTCCTCCAGCCCGAAGACATGGCAGGCGAGTTTATTGGTTAACACCTGCTCCGGTGGCCCCTGCGCATGGATCGTTCCTTCATGCACCACAACAATACGGTCAGCACAGGCCGCCGCCCAGTTCAGGTCATGCAGCACCAACACAACGCCTCCCCCCTTTTGCGCATGGGCCCGCGCAAGGTTAAGCACCAGATGCTGCCGGGAGAGGTCCTGCGCTGAAATTGGTTCGTCCAGCAGTAAAAAGCCGGGCGCTTTGTCAGTATCGTGCACGGCGGATTCAAGCTGCATCAGCACCCGTGCCAGATGAACACGCTGACGCTCGCCTCCGGATAAGCCCATAACATCGCGCCCGGCAAAGGCCGCCAGACCCACCCGCTCAAGCAAGGCTTCCGCAAGGGCCATGCGCGTCGCGTGACTCAGGAAAGGCGCTGAAATATGGCTGCCCATCGCCACCAGTTCCCGCAATGTAAACTGGGCCCGCAGCGGGGAATCCTGCATCAGCATCGCCCGGCTGGCCGCCAGTCCGGGGGCTGACAGTGTCGCCACAGGCGCACCACCCAGAGACACAGTGCCACTGGTTGCAGGCAGAAGACCACTGGCTAGGCGAAGCAGCGTGCTTTTTCCCGCGCCGTTCGGGCCGATAAGAGCCGTAAGCTGCCCTGCCTCAAAATCCAGAGACGCGTCATGCACAATGGCATTGCCCCGGATGCCCCAGCCGACATTACGCAGAGAAAGTGTCATGCCAGCCTCTCCCGGTCATGCACGCGCGTCAGCAGCCAGACAAAAACAGGCGTTCCTAAAACCGCTGTCACAATCCCCACAGGCACATCCGCGGGCATGGCGATAACGCGCGCCAGCGTATCAGCCGCTATGAGTAAAATCGCCCCCAGCAAGGCGCTGCCCGGCAACACCAGCCGATGATCCGGTCCGGTAACCAGGCGCACCAGATGCGGCACAACAACCCCCACAAAGCCAATCGCCCCAACAAAAGAAACCGCAGGCCCCACAGCACACGCAACCGCAAACATGGCAAGCCGCTTGATACGCTCAACAGGGTAGCCCATCAGGCGCGCATCACTCTCCCCCAGCAACAAGGCATTCAGAGGCGATGCAAGACAGGCGGTAACCCACCCGGCCACCAGCAAAAACGGACATAGCAGACCAATGCGCGGCCATGTGGCCCCCGCAAAACTGCCCATGGTCCAGAAGGTCAAATCCCGTAAGGCTGTGTCATTCGCGCGGAAAATAAGAATTCCCGTCAGCGCGCCAGAAAATGCACTAAAAGCCACCCCGGCCAGCAGGATCATGCTGACAGACGTCGCGCCGCCCCGTGTTGCAAACAGATAGAGCACACACGCGGCAACAAAACTCCCGAGCATCCCTGCCAGAGGCACAGCCCACGCTGTGCTGAGGAGCGCGACATGCCCGCCACCAGCGCCCAGATCAAGCCATGCTCCGCCAAGAACGAGCACACAGGCCGTCGCCAGAGCCGCGCCGGAAGACACCCCGATCAGCCCCGGGTCCGCCAGCGGATTTCTGAAAAGCCCCTGCATCACGGCCCCTGCGACAGCCAGAGCCGCGCCCGTAAGGCCCGCCATCACAACACGTGGGCCACGGATCTGGGTCAGCACCACGCGGTCCGCACTGTTCCCGGCCTCTATCCCGCCGTGCAGCCCTCCGTGCCACAAAGCTGTCAGATGCACGCCGGTTGCGCCGACATTAAGCGATATGCCGACAGCCACAATCAGGACGGGACATAACGCGCACAGGAACAGAACAGCACGCCGCCGCGCCAGACTCATGCGGGATGGCCTGCCGCTGCCATCATTTTTGCCAGATCAAGTGCGGCCTGCGGTGTGCGCGGGCCAAAGCCCAGCAAACGCTCCCCCTCCATACTGACAAACGCATTATTCCGGCCAGCAGGCGTCAGCCGGAAGCCGGGGTCTGCCAGAAGATCGGCGCGAATAGCCGCCGCAGTCTGATCCATAAGGAGAATGATATCTGGCTTGAGAGCAACCAGATTTTCCTGATCCACAATTTTATAGCCCTGCATACCTCCACCCGCATTAACCGCGCCCACAAGCCGGATCATGGCATCTGCCGCAGTGCCTGTGCCGGCGGCCATCGGGCGATTATTGGTCATGCGCATAACAAACAACACACGCGGCTTTGCGGGATGCTCCGCCCGCCATGCGTCCAGTTGCTTGAACTGCGCGGCAATCGACTGGCCAAGCCGGTCTCCTTCCGCCTGCGCGCCAACAATATCCGCCAGAAACCGGGTGCGCCCCTCAATAGCCTCCGGGGACGGCGTGGCATCCACAAACACAAGCGGAACACCAGATGCCACAAGCTGATCCATCGCCGCAGGCGGGCCTGCATCGTTCATAGCCAGCACAAGATCCGGGCGCAGGGACAAGACCCCTTCGGAGGAAATGGCACGCATATAGCCGAGGTCTTTTTTCTCTTTCCGGGCCTGCTCGGGCCATGTGGACGTTTGATCCACTGCCAGAATGTCGTGTGACCGGCCAAGCGCGTAAAGCGTTTCCGTTATGGTGCCACCAATGCTGGCAATTTTTGTTGCGCTGTGAAGCGTAACGCGCCGCCCCCGACAGTCCGTGACAATGCGGCCAACCTCTGTCTCTGTGGCCTGCTGAGCCAGCCCGACACGAGGCAGGCAGACCGACGCCACACCAAAAGTCAGCAGGGTTCCAAAAGCACGGCGGGAATACCGGGACGCGGCCGAAAGGTGGAGACGGTGTTTCTCCGGGATGTGCTGCGTGGTCATCAGGCTGCTTCCTCCTGCCCGGAGACAGTGCGCAGCACCTCATATCCACTGAACTCGCGTTTTTCGAGAGTCAGCACTTCGCCTTGCCCCATCCTTTATGTGCCGTCTGAAAAATATCGGACTGACGCCATGCCTCATACGCCTCCCGTGAGGCCCAGACCGTCTGCGAGGCATAGGCAATGTAGTCCGGGCGTGTTTCGCCACGCATAAACTGGATCATTAAAAATCCCGGAGCAGTCTTTAACAGCACGTCCCGGTCAAGCCAGCGGCTTTTGAACGCGGATTCTTTTTCCGGATGGACTTTAAAGCGGTTCATAGCGACAAACATGAAGACCCCACCCTATAAAATGCCTGCAAAACCGGCATTTTTAGAAGCGCAGCGAGACTGTGCGCGTTACATGGCAGAAACCTTTCCATAAACGCAATTGAGAATCAATATCATATAAGGCGCATAATCGTGAGCACTCTGATCCGGCATGAGGGCGCCTCCAGTCTGAGGTCCATCAGAACCTGTGTCATGACCGTGCATGACAACCTGACCACTGAGAGAGTTTCTGCAAGGAAGCCGCTGCGTCTTTAAGCCGGCTGTTCCGCAATTTTTCTTTTCTGTGCAGCCATTTTAATCGCTGCGTGCAGGGCGTCCGTGGTTGTCTCTTCGCTAAATGTCGCCGCGACGTATGCCTGCACTTTCTCACTCAGAGACTGGCAGCGCTCCGGGTCCGCATATAATCTGAGAATGCAGGCCTTCAGTCCTTTTTCATCTTTCGTCGCCAGCGACGCCAGCGCACGGGGCAACTTCAGCCCTTCAGCCGCTGTCTGCGTCATCACGCAGGGAACACCAGCGGCAAAGCTTTCCAGCACTTTGCCTTTAATTCCGGCTCCAAATCTCAGCGGTGCGACGGTCAGGCGCACGCGGTCCAGAACCTCTTTGTCCAGATCCTCCACATGCCCCACAACCCGCACACCTTCGGGCCAGCACAGATGCGGAGGCAGATGCGCCCCCACCAGCCAGACAGTCAGGTCTGGAGATTTGGCGCGTAACTCTGGCAAAATCGTCTCAACAAACCAGCGCGCTCCATCAAGATTGGGCGCGTGGGCGTAATTTCCGATAAAAGCAATATCACGCCGTTTTTTAAAATCTTTTACCGGAGATCGGACTGGAATAGCCCAGGGGACACAGGCAATGCGCGCCTGCGGCACAGCCTTGCTCAGCCATGCTTCTTCTTCCGGTGAGTGGGTCAGCACTCCGTCTGCCTGCCAGGCCGCCGTACATTCCTGCAAACGGACAGACCGGCTGAGCGCAAGCAGTTCCGGCCGTTTTTCAAGCACAGCCTGCCCGTTCAGCCGCTGATGGTGCAGGTCCGCAACACTATACAGCACTGTCGCGCCGGGCTGATAATGCCGGGCCAGAGCCAGGTAACGGGTCGCGACACCAATGCGGTGCAGATACACCACATCAAACGCTCCGGCCTGACGGCGTAAGAGATCCTCGACAGACGTGTAATGTGGGGCGTGCCAGACAGTCAGCCCCTCTTGTTCCAGAGGCATGCAGGCGGCTCTGTCTGGGTCCATATCACTGGCCGCAACAAAACTGACGTTATAGCCCAGCTCTTTCAGGCTTCTGGCATGCGATAAAATAGCCTGTGACCCTGCATCCCGACCCGAGACCGGCAGGTTTTCATCAATAATCAGGGCACGGGGCGTTCTGGTTTTCTGCGGGATGGCCGGGCCATAACGGCGCGCGAGGCGGCTGTAACGCTCCCTCTGCTCCTGCCCGCTTTCCGTCAGGGCATGGGAGGCAAGGAGTTTGTCTGCAACATCGGCCAGAAAGGCCAGAATATCTTCTCGTTCGGTATTTGTTTGTGCGCCCTGTGCCACCTGACGCACAAGACGCTGCAAGTCTTCATCTAATGCTCTGGCAGCTTCAATCACCACCGGAGACCCACTCAGTTCAGAGCCGTCGCTTTCCCGCCGAACCTGAATAACATGGCGCTCATACACAGGCAGGGACGCTGGAATAAGCAGATCAAACCCGCACCGGACTTCACCAAACCCCGCCCGCGCAACGTCGGGCCGGGCCTGATTGGCAATAACCCGTGCAACAGGTTTCCCGTTATCCAGGATTTGCAGGGCGACTGGCTCTCCCCCCGCTTCAGGCTGCGCCCAGCCTGCAATACGGGTCCGTGTCGCTAAGTCCAGATATCCCGGCAACACCGAGCGGTGTGCCGGGACAATATAAGGTGCCTTCATGCCTGTCCGGCTTTACGTCAGGCCACAGCGCGAGACGCGGGAACAACGTCCACGACTGTGAAAGACAGATTTGCACTCTGCTCTTCCGTCAGACCGCCAAGCAGATCGACTTCAAACGCATGGAAACCGTCGCCCTTGCCTGCGGCTTTCAGGTCCGCACGATACTGGTCTGCCATGGCATAGCAGAGTACCACACCACTGGCAGAGATTTTCAGACGCAGCTTGCCATCCGGCTGCGTAGGGTCCCAGCCCCAGCCTGAAATACGGCTGCGGCTCACTTTATCCACATAAAGCTCAGCGGATGCCGTGGCAGGCTGTTCTGCGGGAGCAAGATAGCGGCGGACAATTTCCAGCGCCTCGCCATCTTCCACACGCGGCGCGCAATAGCGCGGAGCAGCCGGTTCTGCATCCGGGTAAAGCTCCGCAAATTCATGCGCGTTATGGAACATGCCGCGGCTGCCATCATCCACAAAAGTTTCAGACGGTGCCCCCTCTGCAAAAATAATGTCGTGCGTTTCCAACTCTACGTGGATGTATTCAATAACGCTGACATTTTCTGCCTGCGTGATGGTCTGCCCGTTTACCAGCGCATGAGCCGGAACCAGCACGCCGAGCAGGAACATGGCATGCAGCGGAGAGATCACCAGATCCCGCTTCGGCAGGCCGTTTCCAAGCGCACCCTCAGCAATTCTGACCGGCATAATATCGGTGCGTCCGGCAGCAAAACGACCATCATACGCCCGGCGGCCAATCCAGCGGATCGGGCGCAGTGCGCCATCACGCGTGACAAGACGATCACCAATTTCCAGCGTTTCAACAGGACGTTCCCCTGTTTCCGTCTGGATTAACGTGCCGGGGCAATAGCATGGCGTGCCTTCTTCCAGCGTCAGAAGCGTGCCGCCGTGCCCATCATCTGAAAGAACGAAGAAGTCATTGCTGTAATCACCTTCCAGCGTTGCAATGGCGCTGGTGCCTGTTCCGCTGGAAAGATCAAGAGTATGGCCTGCATCAATGCTGGCCGTGTTGCTGCTGTCATAAGCCAGCCAGCCGAGATCCAGAGAACCGCCAGCACTCAGGTGCACACCAGCCAGAGAACCACCGGACTGAACCTGCACGCTGCCACCACTGCTGACAACCATGCCGGAAATGCTTGCTGTGGACGTGACCGAAAGAGCCGCCCCACTTTCCACCGTGGCATCCGACAGCGTTCCCGAAACTTCAATCTGCCCACCGCTATGCACCGTCACGCCTGAGGCCGTGCTCCCGGCTTCCACAGTCAGTTTACCGCCTTTGTTAACGGTAGTGCTGGACGCTGTAGCGCCTTCCACCAGATCCAGTTCGCCACCATTAACAGTCGTATCGGTCGCGGAAGCGCCCGCAAAGATCGTCGTCTTACCGCCCTGCTGCACCGTCCCGCTGGCAAAACCACCCTGCTGCACCTGAAGAGACGCACCATCCTGCACAACCGTACCAACCGCTGTTGCACCAGACCCGGCATAAAGCGTCGCGGAGTTCGTGAGAGTTGTAGCGGACGCCACGGCCCCGTCTGTCAGATCAAGGATGCCCGCACTACTGACCTGTGTGTCGCCTGCCGTGCCACCTGCATCCACCTCAAGGTAGCCGCCGGACCCGACAGACGCGGATACCGCAGAGCCACCCTCTTCCACAAACAGGCTGCCACCATCCGTCAGGCTGGCTGCGGAAGCGACGCCCCCGGAATAGACATCAACTTCACCGCCGGAGACCGTTGCGCCGGACAATCCACCAGAAACAGACACCAGACCGCCAGTGTTGACTGTCGTGCCGGATGCGGTCGCGCCGGAGGACACAGTCAGCGTGCCGCTGCCAGCCACCGTGGTGTTCGTCGCGGTGGCGCTCTCAAAGAGTTCCAGTTCACCACCGTTCACTGTGGCATCGGCTGCGGAAGCCCCGGCAAAAATCGTCGTCTTGCCGCCCTGCTGCACCGTACCGCTGGCAACACCGCCTTGCTGCACCTGAAGAGATGCGCCATCCTGCACAACCGTACCAACCGCTGTTGCACCAGACCCGGCATAAAGCGTCGCGGAGTTCGTGAGAGTTGTAGCGGACGCCATGGCCCCGTCTGTCAGATCAAGGATACCCGCGCTGCTGACCTGTGTGCCACTTGCCGTGCCGCCTGCATCCACTTCCAGATATCCGCCGGTACCGACAGAAGCCGCCACCGCAGAGCCACCCTCTTCTACAAACAGGCTGCCACCATCACTCAGACTGGCAGCGGAAGCGACGCCTCCGGAATAGACATCCACTTCACCGCCGGAGACTGTTGCACCAGACAGAGTACCAGAGACGGAAACCAGACCGCCCGTGTTCACCGTTGTGCCAGATGCGGTCGCACCGGAGGACACAGTCAGCGTGCCACTGCCAGTCACCGTGGTGTTCGTCGCGGTGGCGCTCTCAAAGAGTTCCAGTTCACCACCGTTCACCGTTGCATCGGCGGCGGAAGCCCCCGCAAAAATCGTCGTCTTGCCGCCCTGCTGAACCGTCCCGCTGGCAACACCACCCTGCTGCACCTGAAGAGACGCACCATCCTCCACAACCGTGCCAACCGCTGTCGCACCGGAGCCAGCATAAAGCGTCGCGGAGTTCGTCAGGGTTGTAGCGGACGCCACGGCCCCGTCTGTCAGATCAAGGATGCCTGCGCTGCTGACCTGTGTGCCGCTTGCCGTGCCCCCTGCATCCACCTCAAGATACCCGCCGGACCCGACAGACGCGGATACCGCAGAGCCACCCTCTTCCACAAACAGACTGCCGCCGTCTGTCAGGCTGGCCGCGGAAGCGACGCCCGCGGAATACACGTCAACTTCACCGCCTGAGACCGTTGCGCCAGACAGAGTGCCAGACACCAAAACCAGACCGCCGGCATTGACTGTCGTGCCAGATGCGGTCGCACCGGAGGATACAGTCAGCATGCCGCTGCCAGCCACCGTGGTGTTCGTCGCGGTGGCGCTCTCAAAGAGTTCCAGTTCACCACCGTTCACCGTGTTGTCCGCTGCGGAAGCCCCCGCAAAGATTGTCGTCTTGCCGCCCTGCTGCACTGTCCCGCTAGCAACGCCACCCTGCTGCACCTGAAGAGATGCACCATCCTGCACAACCGTGCCGACGGCTGTCGCACCGGAGCCTGCATAAAGCGTCGCGGAGTTCGTCAGGGTTGTAGCGGACGCAACCGCTCCGTCTGTCAGATCAATGATGCCAGCACTACTGACCTGTGTGCCGCTTGCCGTGCCGCCTGCATCGACTTCCAGATACCCGCCGGACCCGACAGAAGCCGACACCGCAGAGCCACCTTGTTCCACAAACAGGCTACCGCCGTCCGTCAGGCTGGCTGAGGAAGCGACGCCCCCGGAATACACATCAATTTCACCACCGGAGACTGTTGCGCCACACAGAGAGCCTGAGACAGACACCAGACCACCGGTGTTGACTGTAACAAAAGACGAGCTGACGCCAGCCGAAATCTCGAGGGTTTCTCCGTTGTTCACAACCGCACCGGACTGCGCGGCTGTATCGGTTTCCGTCTGTGTGGACCGTGACGTAACGTTATCCATGCTCTTTTCTTTCGATACCGGGTGCGAGGCCATGCGGCGCAGGGGAAAAACGGGACAAAGTCTGGTAGGCGCAGTCGAGATAGCGACCCTTTCGGGAGCCGTATGAAAATCAGATCACATCAGATTTTCAAAAATTCTGAATTTGTAAAAATTCTTTGATCGTGCCTTTTGAAATCAGAAAGTCTTTTTCTTCCAACAACATAAAACTGTCAGCAACGTCAGCGGCGGAAAATCCTGTCACCATAAAGAAAAAACTCTTCTGTTTATCGGCTCAGATAGCGCTCTAAGACACACTCAACCGCCACCTTCACACGAAAGGCACATTTTTCTGCCGGAACTTCTAAAAGGATTTGCGGCGAATTGGTGTGACGTTTCCATGACGTCTTTATGAAAACGGAACGCTTTAGAAACAGGACGCTCCAGGCACTCAGCCCCCGAACAAAAAAAAAGCAACCGACGCCAGAGAGTCCGCCAGTTGCTCCAAAAATCTGATCTAAAATCTAAGAATGTAGCCTTATAGCATTCCGGCTACATCCTTAAGCAGCTCTTTAGTTGCTGATTGTATCGGTCAGCACGCTACCCGTTGCCGGGTCAAGCAGAAGCTGGCCGGAACGCTGATGCGTGAAGTCAAACAGATCTTCAATGCTGCCGGATGTTTCATCAAAAGACCCACCACCCAGACGCGCACCGTTCAGCCAGTTATCTTCAATGAAGCGCACTACAGAAGCTTCCGTGGAGAGCGTGTGGCTGACAGAGTTTGCCTTGGCATATGGAGAAATCACGATAAAGGGCAGACGTGTGCCCGGACCGCAACGCCCGTTAACCGGCTGACCGCTGACACCCAGAGGCTGGCTGCCGGTCGTGCCGCAAACGCCGCTCCCGTTCACCTGATCCGCTGTCGCATCGAAAGACCCATGCTGCGGCGCGACATACTGGTGATCATACCAGCCGTCAGAGTCATCATACGCGATAATGACAGCCGTGCTGCTCCATTCCGGCTGCTGCTGGATGAAGTTGACGAGCTTTACAACACCAGCCTGTTCGTCCAGCGGGTCGGAATACCCGGCATGGCCGTCCTGATAGGCAGGCATTTTGATGTAAGACACTGCCGGGTAATTCCCAGACTTCAGTGAGGCATAGAAGTCGTTCAGATCGTACTGATGGTTGGCAGGTTCAACCGCAGCAGAGTTTGCAACCGTGCTGTAGCCCACTGCCGCCATGGAGGAAGGGCGTGTGTGCTGCGGGTTGGAAGTTGTCGCGAAATACTGGAACCAGTTGTGATGCGGAATGTAATCCGTCACATCCTGAGACACGACATCAGAATAGGTGCGGCGCTGGCAGCCTGTGGTGCCATCGCTGTTGGCACTTGTCAGGTCAAACCCGCCCATGAACCCACCCCAAGGGATGTTTTTGGTGTTGAGCAGATCACCAATGTTCTTTGCGTTCAGCAGCACGGCGTTTGATTTGGAGGAGCAGACGTCATACGCCGGGTCCACGTCATTGATCATCGTGTAACCGCCCTGGCCATCAGCAATGATGGAAGAAGACGTTTTGGAACCCACGATGGACTGCACACCATTTGTCTGGCCGCTGACAACTTCCAGAGCACCCGGCGTGGAGGGACCGTACGTGTCCGTATAGTTATTGTCGCTCATGGCAAAATGCTGAGCGTAATTCCAGTATGCGGTAACCGTGTTCCCGTCATAATAACCGAGAACCTGACCGGCCGTACCAAAAGCGCCAACGCCACCAGAGGTGCCGCGACCTGTGTATTTGGGGAACAGATCCATTGCGCCGTTATGCGTCGCCTGCTGTTCCGGCGTGTAGGCGTGGTTCTGGTCAGCGGTAGCGGCCTGCGTGCGGTCCAGACGGAACGGCAGAGCGGCCGCGCTGCCGTTTGCGCTGCTGCTGTTGGGGTTCTGGTCCAGCAGGTTGGCATTCTGCAGGTTGTTAACCTGCGGCGTGCCGGCGGCTGCCGTAAAGGCGGGTTCGCCACTCGGGTTTGCAGCCTTGGGGTAGGTTGCAAAATAGTGATCGAACGAGATGTTTTCCTGATAAATCACCACGAGATGCTTGATGGGCGTTTTGGTGGCGAAGCTGGATGCCGGCAGATGCACGGACCGGGAGGCCCGTATACCGGCAGCGTTGCTCATGGCAGGCAGAGAAATAGACAGCGAAAGAAGAGCCGACAATGCGACTTTCATGGGCCTGGCGAACACCGTTAGGTCACCTTTCGTATTGTACCGCCTCCGTTCAGGACCCGCCGCACCATGAAAATACCGGCGCCCGATAAAGGAGGCCGGTCTGGACACTGATGGCTGCGAAACCCTCTAACAGAGCGCATAATTGCTAAACCACCCGCTCAATAGCCTTTGTTTTCAAGTTGATGTGTGACTGTTTCATGAAGAACTTATGACAACGGAACAATTGCTTTCGCGCAAATAAGAATAGTTCTTAAAATCCCCCATCTACTCTCAGAAATTTGAGAACAGGGAACCGATCAGATATAGGGTTGAATCAGAAAATTTTATGAAAAATGAAAGATCTTCATAAATATTACTAACATGCCATATAACGCCTTGCTTAGCTTATTCTGCCGCCTCAGGCGCTGGGGAATGATCGGCCATTTCCGTATCCAGATGATGCTGAAAATCCGGACGCTGGACAATCTGCTGCCCGCCGCGCTCCAGCGTGACCGACTCCCGTGTCACGGCAACAACTCTCCAGCCCGCAACACTTTCCCCGTGCCGCACCAGATGCCCGGCAGAACTCCCCGCCCCCCGGAACAAAGCGCCATCTTGCCCGGCGGAATGAACAATACCAGTCAGAACCGGCAAAGACTCAGCCTGTGCGGTCGTCGCATCCGGCCGCCTGTCCGGCTCAAATAACGGCCGACCCAGCACCGTTTTCACCGTATCGTCCGATGCAGCCTTTTCTGCTGGGGGCGCAGAAGCGGAGAAAGCCAGAGACGTGCAGGCCCACACACTGTGTAAAACCCCTATTCCCACCATTACCCGTGTCCCATAGTTAAGGCTCATCAGCAGTTCCATCTGTTCTGAACGGTTTGATTATCATCTCAGGCCAGAGCGTGCCACGCTCAGGCACCACTCTCACCCCAAACAGCACCGGGGCCATGCCGCTCCATGTGGTGTGCCAGCTCGCCGGAGATCCTCCCCAGTATCGTACGTGCAGAGCAGAAACGGCACTGGCCAGAATTTCTTCATGCGGGCGTTCCTCCGGCGCGCAGCCGGGACGATGATGAATCTGCCAGCGCAGAACCAGTTGCTTCTTACGGTCCACGCCCAGACCAATGCTCACCTCATGCTCCTTGCCGTCAGGCAGGCGGGTCAGCGTTGTCAGAGCCAGCCGATCCTCACCCCCTGTTACGGCTCCTTCATCTGGCGTAACAGCGGCCAGCAACTTGCGAAGCGTCGCGTCTGTTTCCACGCGTTCCGCAATCCGGTCCTGCTCGGCATGCTGACGTGCCCAGCCACGCAACCCGAAGGTGACACCCCCGGACAGCATGAGAAACAGCAATCCCAGAAGCGCTGTGACCACAAGCATTTCCAGAAGGGTAAACCCGGCCTGCACACCATTTTTCCGTAGGAAAAACGACTGGTCTGCATGAACATTTTCATGGAGCAACAGGCGGCCCAAAACGCCGCCCTGTCAGATGCACACGCGCACCGCCACCCCACAGCACCTCAACATCCACTGCATAAAAGGCCAGCGGTGCACCATTGCCGGATGGAAGCGTTGCGATCTGCCTCGTTTCCATCAGCCAGCGATAACCGTCCGGATCAGCGCCCTCCTGCCGCCCGATAACCGGGCGCGTCAGCACCAGCGCACTCTCCAGCCGGGAGCGGGCGCGGGCCAGAGCATCCTTCCGGGAGCCGGAACGGGCCGCACTCTCCAGAGCGCCGCCCAGTATAACGGCCAGCACCGCCAGCCCTGCCGCGGCAATGGCAAGGGCGACAATCACTTCCAGCAGGGTGAAGCCTTGCTCTGCAACAGGAGATCTTTCAGACGTCATGCGTCACAATCCTTCCCGTCAAAGGACTGACGGAAACACTGAGCCTACGAGCCCCCACCTGCAAAACCCATGAAACAGCCGTGCCAAGCCCATCGGGCTGAAAAACAAGAGGCATGGGTACTACAAGAACCGCCTCTTTCGGCAAAGACACCTTTCTAAGAACCATTTTTCCGGAAAGTTCGAGAATCTGGCTGTGCGCCGCATCAAGCCGGACCGTAATCGCCGCCCCTTTTGTCATGGCATCCAGACGTGCGGTACGCAGGTGGATAGCAGCGCCTCACGCGCCTGCAGAAAGGAGGCCAGCGTGCTATGCACCGGGCCACGCTCCAGCATCAGGAAGAGAAAAAGTCCGGCAATCGCCAGAACAATCATCATCTCCAGCAGCGTAAAGCCCTGCTCCTGCTTAATGCGCAAGGTCATTCAGCCCCAGCATGGCCAGCAGCAAGGCAGAGACAATACCCGCCACCACAGCCCCCATCACAACGGTAATGGCAGGCACCAGCAATGCAACCAGACGTTGCAGCCCTACCCGCACCGCGTCCTCATGCAACTCCGCCGCACGCAGGCACAGGGGGCCAAGCTGGGCTGTTTCCTCACCCAGACGCATCAGATGGATAGCCCGCGGCGGGAACAGGCCCGCGCTCTCCAGCGGACGGGACAGGCCGCCCCCCTCCCGCGCCACACGGGCTGCCTCTGCCACGGCCTGCGCTCCGGCGCGGTTGCCAATAACGTCCTCACTGATTTTCAAAGCACTCAGCAGAGACACGCCATTTTGCAGGAGTGTGCCAAGCGTGCGGGTGAGCCGCGCCGCCATGATATTCCGTGACAGCGCACCAACCACCGGCAGCCGGAGCAAAGTCTGGTCAAACCGCAGGCGGAACGCAGGCTGTGCCAGCAAAGCGCGCAAAACAAAGACGGCGGCAACACAACCAAGCAGCAGAACCAACCCCCAGCGGGTCAGAAAATCTCCGGCGGCAATCACACATCGCGTCAAAAACGGAAGCTGCGCCCCGGCCTCCGCAAATAGCGGGACAAATTGCGGCAGAACCCCGGTCAGCAGCAACACAACCGAGCCAATGGACGCGACGACCAGAATGGCCGGGTAAATCAGCGCGGACTGGATGGCGGTTGTGAGTGTGCGCTCCCGCTCCATCAGCGTGGCCAGACGGTCCAGCGCTTCTCCCAGCGCGCCCCCGGCCTCCCCGGCTTTCACCAGATTGATATAAAGCGGCGTAAAACTGTCAGCCCGCGTGGAGAGCGCGGACGCAAATGACCCGCCATTCCGCATGGCGTCCCGCAATTCTACTAGCACCGCGCGGGCACGGAGGCCAGCACGCCCGGTTTCCGGCAGGGTCTCGATCAGAAAACGCAAGGCGCGGTCCAGATCCAGCCCCGCCCCCAGCATGAGTGCCAGTTCCCGCGTGATATCCGTAACCTGCGCGCGCCTCAGGCCTGTGCGCCGCAGGGAAAATGAAACGTGCAGCCCTGCCAGACGTCCACGGTCAGACTGTGGCATAACGCGCACGGGTGTGAGGCCATTACGCCGCAGATCCGCCACCACATGCGCTTCATCCGGCCCCTGCGCCTGTCCGCGCTGGAGCTGACCATCTGCCGTGAGCGCACGATAATGCCAGGTGGTGCTCACGCGTCAGAGGCTCCGGGCACAGGAACCAAGGCGGACGTGGCTTCGGTCTCGGCGCGGATAATCCGCATGACTTCCTCGACCGTCGTTTCTCCCTCACTGGCGGCATCGATCCCGGCCTGAAAAAGGGTCTTCATCCCCTCGTCCGCGGCCTGACGCTCAATGGCCGTGTGATCAGCCCGCGCAAGGATCAGCCGGACAATAGCAGGCGACGGTACCAGATATTCCGCAATGGCAATACGCCCGCGATATCCAGTATGGCGGCACTCCGGACACCCGACCGCCTGCCAGAGTGATGCCGCCTGTTCCGGTGGAATCCCCAGCCGTTGGCCCACGGCCGGGTCAAGCTGCATCGGAGCACGGCAGCTATGGCAGAGCCTGCGCACCAGCCGCTGGGCCAGAACGCCCCGCAGCACGGCTGTTTGCAGATAGTCCTCCAGCCCCATATCCCTCAGGCGGGTGATGGCGGCGGCGGCTGAATTGGTATGCAGTGTGGAAAGCACCAGATGGCCGGTCAGAGCCGCCTGTGCAGCAATCTGGGCAGTTTCCAGATCGCGGATTTCCCCCACCATAATCACATCCGGGTCCTGCCGCAGAATGGCCCGCAGGAGTGTTGCAAAGGTCAGGCCGATCTGCGGACGGATCTGAATCTGATTGATCCCGGCAAGCTGGTATTCAATCGGGTCTTCAATCGTCACGACCTTGCGCTCGGTCACATTCAACTGCGCCAGACCCGTATACAGCGTGGTGGTTTTGCCGCTGCCCGTCGGGCCAGTCACCAGCACAATGCCGTTCGGCTCCTCCAGCGCTGCACGGAACTGCGCTGTTACAGCCGGAGAAAGACCAAGCCGCCCATACTCAAATTTAACAGATCCCCGGTCCAGCACACGCATGACCACAGATTCCCCATGCAATGCCGGAATGGTGGAAACACGGAAATCCACCGAGCGCCCCCGCACCGCCAGTTTGATACGGCCATCCTGCGGCAGGCGACGTTCGGCAATGTCCAGTCGCGCCATGATCTTGATGCGGGAGATCACAGCAGCAGTCAGCCGTGCAGGCTGGCTGTCCATTTCATGCAGCACGCCATCATACCGGAAGCGGACCCCCAACCGGTCCTCAAAAGGTTCAAAATGGATATCTGAGGCGTGTGTCTCCACCGCCCGAAAGATAATCTGGTTCACCAGCCGGATGACCGGCGCTTCACTTGCCAGATCTTTCAGGCGGTCCGCATCCTCTTCAAGCGGGTCCCCCTCCGCACCGCCCTCCTCTGCGTCTGCCCCGTCAGTCTCCGCTGCTTCCGGGTAAAGGCGGCTTAAAGCGGCTTCCAGATCCACGGGCAGAGCCGCCATCGGGCGCACTGGCAGAGCAACAGCCAGAGAGACCGCCTGCACAATAAAATCATCCAGCGGGTCCGCCATTGCCAGTGGCAGCACGCCCCCTTCACACGGCAGAGGCACGGCAGACGCCTGCCGCAAAAACGGGGCGCTCAGTCTATCTGGCAGAACCGGCTCTTCCAGCGCGGCCAGTGCCGCGGCAGAGACAACGGGCCAGCCCGTCAGTGTGGCGTAGGCGGCAGCCAGTGCGGCCTCGCTTACCAGACCGAGCTGCAGGAGTATGGTCGCCAGAGCCTGCCGGTTTTCCGTCGCAACCCGCCGCGCCCGGTCCAGCACAGCCGCATCACACGTGCCGGCCTGCATCAGAGCGCCCGCAAGCCGCGCCTCTGCCTGCGCACGCGTTCCGGGAGCAGGAAGAATAGAAAAGCTCATACCATGCAGACCTTTTTCTGAGATCCGGACAGGCCAGGTGCTTGCAGGCCCGCGGAACCTCCGGCACAACACACGGCATGCGCTTCCTTCTCCTGGCTCTCGCGCCGTTTATTGGCAGCTTTCTGGGCGTTCTCATTCGTCGGCTGCCACGCGGGGAGCCGGTTGGCATGGACCGCTCCCGTTGCGAGGCATGCCACCATACCCTTGGCCCGGCGGAACTGATCCCCCTGCTCAGCTACGCTGTTCAGCGTGGGCGCTGCCGTGCATGCGGCGCGCGTATTGGCCTGTTTCATCCGGCTATTGAACTCACGGCAACAGCGGTCGCTGCTCTGGCGCTCATGCTCGCAGCCCCCGCCTCCCCGTTCGTATACGGGACTGTCCTGCTGGGCTGGATCCTGCTGGCATTAAGCTGGATAGATTTTGAAACCTTCCTGCTGCCAGACGCCCTCACCCTGCCCCTGCTGCTGGCTGGCGTTGTGGAAGGATGCGTGCTCGCGGATGGCCCTTCTCTGTTGAGCCGGATCACAGGGCGCTGGCCGGATGGGCGCTGCTGAGTGCTGTCTCCGCCCTATATAAAGCAGTGCGCGGCAGAGCGGGGCTGGGCGGGGGAGATGCCAAGCTCCTCGCGGCAGGCGGAGCATGGGTGGGGCTTGAGGCCCTGCCCTCCGTCCTGCTCGGCGCGTCCGTCTGCGGTTTCATCCTTGCCCTCATTCTGGCGGCGCGGGGCCGGCACCTTCACGCCAGAATGATGCTGCCTTTCGGCCCGTGTCTGGCTCTCTCACTCTGGATAACGCGCCTGATGCAGCACGTGTGGGGCTGGTTATAAGAGAACGCTTTCCGGGCGACCAGATCAGCATCCGCCGCACCCGGAACGTTTCATCAAACTGTCATAACTTCCCCCTCGCCACCCGGAAGACGGGGGTGGTAAGCACCCTCACGGTTTTCCCCTGTTGCTGCGCGCAAGGCATGAGCACGCCATGAGCCTCCTGTTGATCCCTCTTCTGAGCCCGGCTGCCCTCAGCCTGTCTGGCAGGCACTCCGCGTGACAGACGCACGCCTTCCAGCAGGCCTGAGCGGACAGATCCTTGCCTGTAGCGTGACGTTTGCGGGTCTGGCCTGCATTGCCATGACAGGCCTTTCCCTGCTCTCACTCTATCAGAACCGGGCCGCAGCCCTTGAAGACCAGCGCACAGTCCTCAGCCACACAGAGCAGCTTATCCGCCAGATCCCTGACCTCAAACACCGCTATCAGGAACGCCATAGCTCAGCCTCCAGCGCGCACATCCTGCTGACAGGCCAGAGTGATTCTGAAGCAGCCGCCAACCTTGTCCAGACAGTGCAGGCGCTGGCCGCACAGCACCAGATTGAGATCGCCAGTCAGGAAACCATACCGCCACACGCCATGGGGCACTTCCGCGCCATTGGCGTCCGCATTGCGCTGACAGGCAACTGGGCCGCCTTTGTCGCGCTGCTTGATGACCTTGACCACGCACAACCCCGCCTGCTGGTTGAAGATCTGGAAATCCAGCGCGCCCGCACCATCACTGAAGCCACACGCGGACATACCAGCGCCGTAGACGCAACGATTTCCATCACGGGTTTCAGGGCCGATCTCGGCACGCCCGCTCAAACCGCTCCGACACCCTGAGGATCATGCCGCATTTTTTCCGTCGCTTCAGCGCCGCCTCCCTCCTGATCTCCATAGCTGGCTGCACCCAGAAACCACCGGAACTGGCGCCCCTGCCTGTGCCGGAGCATGATATCCGCGCAACCGTGCGGGAGGACGGAGCCGTAGCCCCCCTGCCTGCCAACGGACAGACATTTGTGCGGATGGGGAGCGGCACGCGCGGTGGCATGCCGGGCAATACGGCAAGTGGCGGAGGCGATATTTCCCTGAATTTTGCTGGCACGGATATCCATGCCGTCACAGAGCAAATTCTGGGGGGCATCCTGCACGTCAACTACGTGATTGACCCCTCCGTGCAGGGCACCGCCACCCTGCACACCGCTCAGCCTCTGCGGCGGGATCAGCTTATTCCGACGCTGCGTGTGCTGTTGGCCGGGGCAAACGCAACCCTTGTGACGCAAAGCGGCCTGTACCGGGTTGTCTCCCTCTCCTCCGGCGGCGGGCCCGGCGCTGGTGCTGGCTCGGCCAACAGCACAACTGCCATCCCGCTGCGCTATACAAACGCCGCCAGCATTGCAAAGCTCATTCAGCCCGTGGTGCAGGGCGGAGGCCACGTTGCGGCAGACCCGGACAGCAATACCATCATCCTCTCGGGGGACCCAGCAACACGGGAAACCCTGACAGAACTGGTCCATACTTTTGATACAGATACGCTGGCCGGGCAGTCCTACCTGCTGCTCCCCGCGACAACGGGCACGGTGAGTGAACTCAGTCAGGCCCTGAAAAATGCTCTGGGCGTCCGCCGCACGGGGGGCGAGAACGCAGGGCCGGACTCAATCCGCCTGTTCCCCATGCCCAGCATTGATTCCATTCTCGTCACAGCCCGCCAGCCCCGCCTGATCGAAGATGCCCGGCGGGCCTTTTCTGTGATTGAAGCCGGGCGGAAACAGACGGTGCGGAACTGGAGCGCATTCTACCTCCAGAATGGCCGCGCGAATGATGTGGCCTATGTGCTCCAGCAGGCTTTTACCCCTGAGCACGTCACGGCCACCCCAACGCCCTCTCCTAAACAGCAGACGGGCCTGAATTCCAGCAACAGCAATTCTTCATCCGGATTTGGCAGCATGTCAGGCTCCTCCGGTCTGGGGTCTGGCCAGTCCGGCGCCATGGCGTCTGGCAACAATTCGGGCGATTCCAGTTCCGGCGCGTTTGGCAGCAGCCTGAACAGCACCAGCGGACAAAACCAGACGACCAGCCAGAATGACGGGATCAGCAATAACCCGCTTCTGGGTGGACTGGGGAATATGAGCGAAAATAGTGAGAACAGCTCTCACATTCGCATTATTCCGGACCTTCAGAACAACTCCGTTCTGGTGTACGGCACACGGGCAGAAACAGAAACCATTACTGCCATGTTGCATAAAATTGATATTATGCCGCTTCAGGTCATGGTGGATGCCACCGTCGCGGAAGTCACGCTGAATGACTCTCTCCAGTATGGCACACAGTTTTTCTTTAAATCCGGGGGGATCAACGGCATTCTGAGCAATGCAACACAAAGTCTGGGGGCTGCCAATCTGGTGTCCTCTCAGCTTTCCTCCAGCTTTCCGGGGTTTGTGCTGGGTGGCAGTGGGCAGGGTGGTGCGCCTTTTGTTATCAACGCGCTGCAAAGTGTCACGAAAGTCCGTGTTCTGTCCTCCCCGCAAATTATGGTGGTTGATAACCAGCCCGCCTCCCTCATGGTGGGTAATCTGGTGCCTTACCTGACCGGGGCGACAACAAGCGTTGTGACCTCCAATTCCACCATCACCAATTCCATCAACTACCAGCCAACCGGCGTGATCCTTCAGGTCACTCCACATGTGAGCAATACCGGGCTGGTCACGCTGGATATCTCACAGCAGGTCAGTTCCGTCTCATCCTCCACCACCAGCACGGGGTCTTCCAGCATCAACAGTCCCACCTTCTCGCAGCGGCAGGTCAGTTCCCGCGTGGCGATCGAGGATGGGCAGACAGTCGGGCTGGCGGGGCTGATTACCGATAACGCATCACGCGGCAATCAGGGTCTGCCCTGGTTAAAAGATATTCCCATTCTGGGCATGCTCGGCAGCCAGCAGACCAACGTACGGGAACGGACGGAACTGCTGGTGCTCATTACCCCGCATGTGATTCGCAGCCAGAACGATGCCCGCGCCATGACGGAAGACCTCCGCCACAACCTTGCACAATCTGCTGCTCTGGCCCCAGAGCTTGCACGCACGCCGCAGACAGGCTCTCCCGATCCGCAGCAACGGATTTTAAAAGCCGTTGGCCTGCATGACTGACACTACCTGACCTCCGGCACCATGCGCAGCGCCCCCCGGCCATGCCCCCCAGACCCAGCAAGGTTTTGCCTTGCTGCTCGTGCTCTGGACACTGGTGACTCTGAGCCTCATTGGCACAGCACTTCTGGTCGGCAGCAAAGCAACCACAGAGCAGGTTGCGGCAGAAACTCTGCTGGCCACAACACAGGCACAAGCCGATGCAGCCATCCAGACGGCCTTATATCACCTGCTGACGACTGGAAGCGCACACTGGGCTGCGGACGGAACCTTCCACATTATTACCGAACCAGACCTGACAGCGGATGTGCGAATACAGATAGAAGCCGGGAAAATTAACCCAAACAATGCCCCGCCGGGCCTGCTGACAGCCGTTTTCGAGACCGCAGGTCTCCAGACCCCAGCCGCACAGACACTGGCCCGCATGGTGCTGCTGTGGCGCACGCCCCCTTCCCTTACCCAGCAGGCAAACCGGCAGGCCAACACCAGTCTGTTTGCAACACTGGGAGCGTGCAGACCCGCAGGCCGCCCCATGCGGACACTGGACGACATGGCCGAAATCCCCGGCATGACGCCCAGCCTTTTGCAAACACTCGCCCCGCATCTCTCTTTTACGCAAAAAGACATGCCCTCCCCCCGCACCCACGATCCCTTTTTGCATGCAGTCTTCGCGCAGATGCAGACGCAGCCACAGGGAGAGCCATCCCCCATGCAGGGAAGCCCCCTCCCCCCGCCAGCGCAGGAAGAGACCACAACAAACTGGGCAGACCGGACACTGATTGTCACAGCACGGGTTACAAGACCGGGCGGCCACATGCTGCTCCGCCGGGCCGTGGTGGCACCACAGCAGGGGCGCAGCACCCCTTTTGCCGTTCTGTCACTGGAAACACTCCGTCAGGACCAGGTGTAACTAGCCTAAAAACTGCACGTTATTTTGAGAATAAAGACAGTTTAATGAACTCTTTCTCTTCCCGCTCCCTGCCGGTTGAAACCTCACCCGGCGAGCATTAGAGCAGGATCGGTCGCGTTACTGTCTGGCAGGAAACATTGAAACCGCAGTACTCAGCACCTTCTGCCTGTAAGCCGCATTCAATGATGGCGTGTGGGAATGATAATAGCCTATGGCCTGCATAAGATCACCATGAGCCTCATTGATATATGTGCGCAGGATCAGGGCGGACGCAGCCACATTAAAACAGGAATCAGACACCAGCCGCGCCGCAGTCTGCACGGCGGGCATATGGGTCACCTGCGCCAGAGGCTGCACCCAGCGCGTGTTAATCTGCATCAGGCCCAGATCGGAACTGCCATCCGTATTCCGCCGCACCATGCCCGCAACGCCGCCTTCCACTTTCTGAATCACGGGGAGAACACGGGGCGGAATATCATATCGGATTGCACTGGCAACCATGCAGGCAAGAAGGGGGATTGGCATCGTGATCCTGATCGTAGCGGGCTGTTTTCTGCACAGCCCATGACTCACTTTTCCGGGCGGCGCACTATAATGCGCCCGTCCTTCGCACAAGTCCTGTGAGGATTTTATGACAAACTCTCATCCCGCTTCCCCACTCCCGCCCGAAGAGAACAATCCGCAATCCGGCTTTACCCTGCTGGAAATTCTGGTTGTGCTGGCCATTCTGGCGCTGCTGATTGGCCTTGTCGCCCCCGCAGCGTTACGCCAGCTTGGCGGAGCACGCGTGTCAGTCGCCAGACAATCCATCTCCCGGCTTGGCTCGGTGCTGGATCTCTACAAGCTGGACGTCGGGGCCTACCCGACCACGGAAGAAGGTCTTGCAGCCCTCATCCACAAACCGGCCGATGCGCAGAACTGGAACGGCCCGTATCTGAAAGATGCAAACGAGCCAAAAGACCCGTGGAACCACCCCTACAGCTATCAGGCCCCTTCATCACGCGAGGGCCATGATTATGACCTGTGCTCCGCCGGAGCCCGCGGCAATGGCGCAGCCAGCCCCGGCCAGTCCGGCGCGATCTGCAACCCTTAACCCGCTGCGCGCCCGATGCCAGATCGGGCGCATATTTCTCAGGTTTTTTCTTAAGGGGTTTTCTCAGGGGTTTTTCTGAGGCGTGACAGATGCATCAGCCTGCGTGGCATCCCCTGCCCAGCCATCCGTCAGCGTCTGCAAAAAGGCGATAATCGCTTTACGCTCAGCCTCATTCAAAGCAGGTGCCTCACCGGGTTTCCGGTCAAACGGCGCGTCGCTTTTATCAATATTGCCCTGATAAGCAGCAGGAATATCGTTATAGGCCTGCACCTTGCCATCCGGACCTTTCGGATAAAACCGCCCCGGCTCCAGATCACGCAACACGTAGAAATCCATTACATCCTCCAGGGAATGGAAGACACCATTATGGAAAAAGGTACGGCGTGTCGCCACATTCCGTAATGTCGGGGTTGCGAACATTCCGCAATAGGGTGCCAGCTCCTTGCGTCCGCCCGGTTTCTGGTCGCACACACCCAGATCATAATAAGACGCATCATGCGTATGTGTGAGAGCAGGATTACGGGGAGCAGCAAGAGCCTCATACTGATGGTCCGTAAAGAGCGGCGGCAAGCCGTCTCCCCGCACCGTATCGACATGACAGGCCGCGCAATTTCCCTTTTTCGGGTCATTAAACAGCAGATAACCCTGACGTTCGATGGGTGAAAAACGCGCTTTCCCCTGCAACCATGCATCAAACTTGCTGGAATAGGGATGGAATTTCTGGTCTTCAATCTGGTAACGCGCCAGAGCAAACAGGCCTTCAGACAACAGGAAATCAGAAGACTTCCGGCCACGAATACCCGCAAGATCCCGCAACGGAGCGGCATAGTCAGCCGTCTGGAGCCGCGCCGTTACTTTTTCAGGCAAACCAGCCATTTCATCCGGGTCAAACATCGGGCCGCTGGCCTGCTGGTGCAGCGTATCGGCCCGGCCATCCAGAAACAGGCCGCCCTGAGGCACCAGATTGGCCGCGGAACTTGCTGTGTTAGAGGCACTTTTGGCAGCATGCGCGCCACCGGTCACCGGCACCGCAATGGTGGGCGCGACATCATCCGCCACGGCATCATCCGGCCCGATGCTGAACGGAGGCTGGCGCTCCAGATAAGTCAGGCTCGGAATTTCACGCCGCCCCTCCCTGTCTCCCGTCACACCCCCCATAAACACCGAAGTCTTTCCCGCCGGGCCGTAATGCAGGCTCGGTACATGGCAGGAGGCGCAGGAAAATTTGCCCGAACCGGACAAAGCCGGATCAAAAAACATGGCCTTGCGACCGTAGCATCGTGGATAACGGCTGCTGCGTATGCAGGTGCAGCTTACGCGGGCACGGGTTGCTTCCATCCGCAGCCGGGTTACAGGCCTCTCCTCCCGCTGGCTGGGCGTGGGCCGTGCCACCAAGCCCCAAAGCCAGCAGAGCGGCGCATCCGGTCACCAGAAATGTTGATTGAAACAGCTTACAAGAGCGCACGAATGGAAACCTTCTTTTGCAGCGTCCGGACCCGGCCTTCCGAGAGACGGGGCTGCTTACCATTAACCTCTTCTTATAATTATGATTGTTTGATGAAAAACTCACTGGAAAAGTGGTGAGACCGAGATGTCTCAAAACTGTCACACCCCACACCCTGACAGGCAGAGAACGCCAATGCTATGAGTGCCGCTATGTTTTTGCATAGCCGCCGGATCACGTCCGGCCAGAGCCTGCCCACCTGTCACACGAGATTTTTTTGAACGCCCTCACCCGTAGCGCCCTGATCAACTGGTGGTTTGAGCAGAACACGGCCGTCCTGCGCAAAATATCTTCCCGCTATCTTCCGGCACGCCTCGCGCGCGCTCTGCATACGATCCAGACCCGTTACGCCATCCCTACCGTCGTCATCGCGCCCACAACAGGGAGCCTGACATTACTGCCCCAGACACCCGGTGAGGCCCCCCAGCACGCCCCTGCGACCTCTGAGGGCATGGCGCATCTCGCCAGTCTGTGCGCCAGCCGCCCGCCTGCGTTGCGGGCATGGCGTCACCGCAGACAGAAATCCCTCTGCATACGGGTAGTCTTTCCAGACCTGCCGATTTTACAGCGCGTTATCCGGCTTCCCGCTGCTGTAGCGGGAGAAGCCGCCTCACTGATCAGCTATCAGATGGATCGGGTTATGCCCTTTCCGCCTGAAGAAAGTGTGTGGGGCCTTACGCCCCTGCCCTCCGAGCATCCGGCAGAAGCCGAGTTTCTGCTCAGCGTGGCACCGCTGGCCCCTCTTGCCCCCTGGCTGGATGCTTTCAAGGCGGCGCACCTCACGCCCGTCTGCTTTGCAAACCAGACGAGCCACTCACCAGTCAGCCTGCCACTTGCCGAGCATGGCCTCTCCAAAAAGACATCCGTCCAAACCGCTCTTCTGATCGCCCTTGCTCTGGGGGTAATCCTCAGTGTGCCCTTCATCTGGCAGTCTGTCATGGATTACCGGCTTGCCGGGCAGCTTGAAGAACTTCAGCCGTCACGGCTGGTTGCTGAAACACTCCGCAACCGCATTGATGCGCTGACAAGTGCCAGCACACTTCTTAACCGTGAGATTCAGCGGGTTGGCTCCCCCCTCACGCTTCTCTCCAATCTGACAAAATCTCTGCCGGACACGACGTTTCTGGAGTCTCTGTCCCTCAAACAGGGGCAGGTTACGCTGGAAGGTCAGTCAAAAGAGGCCGCCCGCCTGATCGGTCTGCTGGAGCATGACAAAACCATGCGGGACCCCAAATTTGTCGGCCCGCTCCTGCGTTTGCCCGATGGCCGGGGGGAAAGCTTTACCCTGCATGGAACTGTTTCAAACTAAGGCTCAGAACCCACGTTTGACCGCAAAACACGGGTCCTGAGCCTGTCTTTCGTATAACCTTCGCCAGAAGATCTGGAAAAAACTACTGCGGCAACCTAGCTGTGCTTGCCGAAGTGCTGCGTCCGGCAGCGCCTGTCTCCACGGGCCCGGTCGCCGTCAGGTTTTCATACTGCGCCGGGTCAGGAGGGCTATCAATGCCCGCCACCGGCGCAGGGTGGTCCAGCCCTTCATACTGAAAGCCCTTAAACGTCATGGTCTGGTCCGGTGTGGGGAGCAGCTTGTCATTCCAGCCTCCACCCAGTGCCCGCACCATGCTGACAGCCGCCTGAAGAGCACGAGCCTGCACCTGTGCCTGCTCAATCCGGGCGTCAAGCGTGTTGACCTGTGCAATCAGTGCATCAAGATACCCATCTGCGCCACCTTTATACAAAGTCATGGTCAGGGTCTGAGACTGCATGGCGGCATCCACCGCCTGTTTAAGCCGAACATTTTCCGCTCTCAGACGCGCCGTCATGGACAAGCCGTTTTCCACATCCCGGAAGGCGGACAGCACCGTCATACGATAATGGTCCCGCGTCTCCCGGTAATTGGACCAGGTGCGCTGGAGCTGGGCGCGGCGCAGGCCGCCTTCAAACAGCGGCATGGTGACGGAAGCCCCGTAAGACCACATGCTGTTTGCCAGATTAGCCAGATCAAACCCGTTGGCATCAAAACCGCCATTGGCATTAAAGGAGACATGCGGATAGAACGCCGCACGGGCAATACCAATAGCCCTGTTGGCCTGCGCCATCTCACGCTCCGCAACAGCAATGTCCGGCCGGCGTTGCAATAGTTCAGACGGCATCCCGAGCGGAAAAACAGGCTCCTCCTGATCCTGAGCAGCTACCTCAGAAATATGAAAAGACGAGGGTGACGCATTGACCAGAACAGCCAGAGCATGTTCCAGAACCTCGCGCTGCGCCTGCACATCAAGCTGACGCGCCTGCGTCATGTAGAGCTGGTTTTTAGCCCGCGCCACATCAATGCCGGTTGCGTCCTGATTATCTAGCCGCGTCTGCGTCACCCGCAGCGCCTGCTGATAATAGCTGATGGACTGCGTATAGATCGCATTCTGGGCGTCCAGCCCCCTTAACGCAAAATAATCGCTTGCCAGTTCCGCCTGAAGGCTGAGCCGTGCGGAGGCATACTGCGCGGCCTGTGCCTGCGCGTAATATTTCTGCGCCCGCACCCGGTTGCGGATGGAAGACCAGATATCAGGCTCCCAACTCGCCATTCCTCCGTAAAATTCATCTGTTGCTGTTATTGGCCCTTTGTATCGGAACAATCTGTCAGAAGAGCTTTTGTTGTTGCTGGACCCAAAAGCCAATGCAAAATGCGGCAACAGGTCCGAGCGTGCTTCCATCACAATGGACCGTGCCTGAATAAAGCGTTCAGCCGCGGCCTGCAGATCCGCATTCCCGTTCATCGCCTGCGCTTCAAGCGTGTTGAGCGTCGGGTCTGCAAAAAGTGTCCACCAGTCCGAGCGCATGACAGTTTCCTGCGGCTGCGCCTCATGGAACAACCCCTGCCCGTGCCAGGACATTGGCACAACAAAATGCGGCGCCTGATAGGTAGGTGCAAGATCACACGCGCTCAGCGCTGTTAAGGCTGCAAGGGTTGCAGCTTTCAAAATCTTGCTCTGAGAGAAGATTTTTTGAAAGGCTGCCTTATCTCTTCCCGGCATCGGCTTGCTCTTACGCGTTGGTGTCTGGGGGCGTATCAGGAGCGTGCTCATTCATCATCCTCCTCTTCACTATCACTGGAAGATGCGAGGTATCCTTTCTCCGGCACACTCAGGCGCACGGTCTGGCCTTCAAGCAGGTCAGCGGGAGGGTTGTTGATAATATGGTCCGTCGGGGTCAGGCCTGCGTCCACTTCCGTATAGGCATCAGACATGCGGCCCACAGTTATGTTTTTGTAGTGGGCTTTATTCTGGGCATCTACCGTAACAACCTGCATCCCCTTTTCCTGAAACACCAGGGAACCAGTTGGAACTGTATAAACGCCTCCTTCCGCCGGAGCAGAAAGAGAGACAGAGGCAAAGGTGCCGGGCCAGAGTTTCTGGTCAGCGTTATCAATGGTAAATTCCGTCACGGCCGTTCGGGTATTGGGGTCATACCCTTTTGCAATCGTCAGAAAACTGGCGGTAAAAACCTGATTGGGATATTGCGGCACCGTCACACGCGCCTTCAGCCCCGGTTTCAGAACATAGGAAAACACTTCCGGCACAGAGACAAAAAGACGCATCTCATGCGTATCCGCCACAGTAAACAGTTCACTTGCTGTACCGTTGGCATTCAGATTGCCGCTCCCTGCACCAACATAGTCCCCCACGCTGATATTTCGGGCCGTTACGACACCATCAAAGGGTGCGATAATCGTTTTGAACTGCTCAAGCGCGTCATAATGGTCCACATTGTGCTGGGCTGCTTCCAACGCCGCACGCGCTGACTGTTCATTAGCATTCTGAACAGACACAGACTGCCCCGAGACGGCCTGTGATTTGCCCATTGAACGCCAGCGGTTGGCCGTGACTGTTGCAAGCCCGTATTTGGCCTGTGCTACCTGAAGATCGGCCTTGGCTTGTGCATATTGTGCATCCAGACCCGGTGCGTTGACTTCCGCGAGGATATCCCCCTTTTTGACCGACGCACCATAATCCTTATACCACATTTTCACATAGCCAGAGACCTGCGCATAAATGGGTGCCTCATACCAGGCATTGATATTGCCCGGCAATGTCATGGACAACGTGGGCGGAGCAGGTTTGGGCTGCACCACCGCAACATCCGGAACACTGGCATTTGTGGCATCAGCAGTGAGAGTGACCTCGCTATGCAGATGCTGCACTTCCAGATAAGCCACATATCCCACAAGCACACACAGCAGGCAGCCGACAAAAAGACGTTTTTTTATAACTGTAGACATCAGACGGCCTCCTGCCCGTTGTCATGCCCAGCTTCAGAAGGGCGTGATTTTTTTGTGTGAGAGCGATTGTGAAAAATTGCATAAACGCAAGGAACAAACAAAAGCGTTGAAACGGTCGCAAGAATAAGACCACCGATAACGGCTTTCCCCAGCGGCGCATTTTGCGAATTACTGGTTGCCATTGGCACCATGCCGATCACCATGGCAGAAGCTGTCATGATAACGGGCCGGATACGGCCAAACCCAGCCTCGACTGCGGCAACAAGAGCATTGCCGTGCAGAGCGAAGCGTTCCTTGGCAAACGAGACGACCAGAATGGAGTTAGCCGTGGCGGTGCCCATGCACATGATGGCCCCCGTCAAAGCTGGAACAGAAAGGCGTGTCTGCGTCAGGAACAGGCTCCACGCAATACCGGCAAGTGCTCCCGGCAGAGCAGAAATAATAATGAAAGGATCAATCCAGGACTGGAAGTTGATAACAATCAGCATGTAGATCAGCACGATAGATACAATCAGCCCGGCAACCAGCTCCATATATGCACCGTGCATGGTGACGGCCTGACCACGAACATCAACCACCGCTGTGCGTGGCAGTTCATGACGGGTGTCAGCCACCACCTGCCGGACCTGTTTCAGAACAGACCCCAGATCACTCCCTTCTGTTGACACATAAACATCAATTTCCGGCATTGAGTTGTAGTGAGACACCTGCCCTGGCGTACCCGTAGGCGTTACAGTGCTAATGCTGCCCAGAAGCTGCATGTCTGTCCCTTTCGGGTCACTGTCTCCTTTATCAACAGGTATGGTCAGCAGGTCGTTATAGTGAGTCAGCTGATCCTGCGAAACATAGACGTTGAGAGGGAACGTGATGCCTGTTTTCGGGTCCAGCCAGTATTGGGGGTCAACAGTCTGACTGCCAGAGAGAGTCATGAGTTCATTATTGGCAATGTCCGCTTCTGTCATGCCTGTCGCCTGACCGAAAGTTCGATTACCCTGCACAAACAAAGTGGGAGTTTTCATGGTCTGCTGGATGACAACATCTGCAGAACCGGGAATAGTGCGCAATTTGTTCACTAACAGGCGGGCATACTGATAGTTGCTCTGGAGTTCCGGACCAGAAATCTGAACGTCAATCGGTGCTGGAGATCCAAAGTTCAGGATCTTGTCAGTGAGATCCGCTGGCTGAAAGGTAAAGGTGCTACCAGGAAATTTTTCTGACAGATCCTTCCGTAGCAATTTGCGATAATTCCAGACGGGAGATTCCTCATCTTTGAGAGAAATCGTCAGATCGCAATCCTGCGTACCGATGGATGGGGTCGGGATAAAGGCCTGATTATGGGGGCCTTCAGGAAGCCCACAGTTGTTGATGATGCCAGAGACCCTTCCCGGAAGAAGTTGCTGAATACGGTCATCAACCAGGGAGACAACGCGGCCTGTTGTTTCAATACGCATCCCCAGCGGGTACGCATGTGCATCTGCATCATGCCAGATTTCACTTCTGGAAAGAAATCCTGCCCATTGACCAGAAACAGCCCCAGAGACACCACAGACAACCCAAGAAACACGGCAACAAACCGACCGCGCCTTTTCACAATTCGTTCCAAAAAAAGACCATATGCACTGCGGAAATTATGGAACGCATGCTCAAACCTGTTCTGGAAGCGGCCAAGAACACCCTTGGGCAGCGCAAGATGTTCATCGCTATGCAGTCCCGGATGCACCTGCCCGGCCAGAAGATATTTGGCCATGGTCGGCACCAGTGTGCGTGACAGAATAAAGGAAGCCAGCATGGCGTACACAATGGCTTCCGCCATGGGCATGAAGAGCCACCCGGCAACACCGCTCAGCCGGAAAAGTGGCGTCCAGACAATGCAAATACATAATGTTGAAACCAGTGTCGGCACGACAATCTGGTTTGCAGCATCGATAATGGCGGTTTCAAGCTCCTTCCCTTCTTCAAGATGGGTATCAATATTTTCAATCATCACGGTGGCATCATCCACCAGAATCCCGACAGCCAGCGCCAGACCGCCAAGCGTCATGACATTGATGGTCTGACCAGACAGCAAAAGGCAGATAATGGCGGAAAGAATAGCAAGCGGGATGGACGTCGCGATAATAAGGGTCGAACGCCATGACCCCAGAAAGAGCAGAACCACAAGCCCTGTCAGAATAGCCGCCGTCACCATCTCCCGCACAACGTCCTTAATGGCGTCTTTCACAAAAACGGACGCATCACTCAGGATGGAAATATGCACGTCAGGCGGAACAAGTTTCTGAATACGGGGCAGAAGTTCTTTCGTACGGGCCACAACATCCAGTGTTGAAGCATCACCACTTTTCATGACAACGACTTCCACACCCTGACGCCCCTGCACCAGAACAAGGTTGGTCTGTGGGTGCCCGCCACGGTAAACCTGCGCCACGTCATGCACGTAAATAACGGCGTTCCCAACACGTTTGACCGGGATATCACCAAGTTCTTTCATGGAACGCGGGGTTGCGTTGGTCTGCACCATCCAGTCGGTTGTGGCGATTTTCTGGTCACCGGCAGGAAGCACAATATTCTGCTTCCGTAGGGCGTTCTGCACATCCATTGCAGACAGATGGTGCGCCTGAAGCTGCTTCTGGTTCAGTGCCACCATGATAAAGCTGTCCATCCCACCATAAGGATGGGGGAGAACAGCGCCCGGCACTGTTACCAGAACAGGGCGGATGCGTGTCATGGCAATTTTATACAGATCAGACGGCGTCTGTTTTTCAGACGTAATCTGAAGAGCCAGAACCGGAACAGAAGATGCCTCCAGCTTCATCACCATAGGTGCTGGAATATTATCCGGGAGCTGCTTGATAACAGTCTGGGAAATTGCGGTGACTTCTGCCTCAGCCTCCCCGATATCCGTGCCCGGCTGGAAGTAGATATTAACGATGCTTCTGCCGTAGTAAGAGCTGCTCTCCATATGCTCTATGCCCTCCACGGTGGAGGTCACGGCTAGTTCGTAATTATAGGTGATGCGCCCGGCAAACTCCTCCGGCAACATGCCACCGTATGTCCACACCACAGACACAACGGGAATCCTGATATTTGGAAACACGTCGGTCGGGGCTTTGAAGAGAGACAGCACACCAAAAGCGAGAATAAGCAGCGACAGGACAATAAATGTGTAAGGTCGCTTCAGCGCCGTCACAACGATGGCATTCATGCGTTTCCTTCCTTGCTAGGGTCGGTGGAATTCAACGCACAATAGAATTTGATTTATACGGAAATCTTTTAAAAAAAAATATTATCGTCTTATATAAATTTTTAATAAGTCAATTCGAGTGTCTGAGCGTTCTTGTCTGATTGGCGTGATCAGAGACATATACAGTGTAATAACACGCCCCAACATTCCGGTTTGTTGGGTTATATTGTAAGATTGCAAAATTATTTAGAGTAGCGGACTATCGGATCGCTCAGGACTGATGCTCTGTAGCAAATAAGTCCTTTTCCTTTGTCAGCATTTTTGGCGTCTACTATGTCAGAGGAGATTAAAACTAAGACTGTCCTCACTTCTCCCCCAATGCACGGAAGAATAAAACGCAGCTTATACGCCCTCAGATTGTGCGTCTTTTGTAGTCAAAAAACAGCAGCAAACACTCTTACCGACGGCTTTGAGAACGCCAGATTTTTTCAGTTACAGCGCCCCTGCGTCCCATTTTTCGGTAAAGTCTTATCTCCAGAGGAAGCTCCTCACCCACCGCAACAATCTGACCGTCCTGCAATTCCTTCGAGACAAGGCTTCTGGGAAGCCAGGCAACACCATGGCCTGCAAAAACCATATGTTTAAGTGCCTCCGCCATCGCACTTTCATTAAGGTGTCGCTCTTCTGTCAGAACATGCAGCGTCCTTGATTGGGCAGAGTGACTTAACTGCCCCAGCAGAGAGTTTTCGCTATAGGACAGGAGTGGATAGACCGTATCGTTATCTTTATAAATAGCTCTTGATATCACAGGAACAAAAGAGTCAAACCCGACAATTTTATAACTATAGGCATTGTCGTCTAAAGGTATTTCCATGCTCTCATTGTAAAAACAGAGCAGAAAATCATACTCCCCTTCAGAAAGAGCTGAAATACAATTGTAGAAATCGTCCGACAATAAGCGTGAAAAGACCTGCCCTACCTCTTTTTCAATTTTTTGCAGCCAAAGCGGAAAAAAGGTGATTGCAATTGTGTGGAGTGCTGCGACTGATACGGTCGGCATTCTGTCATCCGGCTGCCGTTGCAGGTTGTTTTTTCCGGTGTTGAGTAGCCTGATGGTGTCTTTCGCGGTTTCACGAAAAAGCATCCCTTCCGCAGTCAGGGATGCCGGGTAACGCGTCCGGTCAATTAACGCCACGCCTACCCACAATTCGAGAGCCTGTATCCGGCGGCTAAACGCGGATTGCGTGACATTCCGCTCCTCAGCCGCTTTTGAGAAGCTTTGCAGGCGTGCCAGCACAAGAAAATCTTCAAGCCACTTGATGTCCATCATTATGCATCCACACGCAGCGTCTGCACAGGCAACGCAACCAGACCTCACAGTCCTGCATGATACCATATCATTCCGGAAAGAGAACAGGCCTGAAAAATGTGTTACGGGGCTTACTGCAGAACGGGAAGCGTAATATTTGATGCCGTCTGTGGTGTGGTATAGATCCTCTGTCTGACAGCCTTAAAATCCGTTACTTTCGCGTCCGGGATACTCGGCACCCATGTCTGGGGGTTGCGATCAATCAGCGGAAACCAGGTAGACTGGACCTGCACCATAAGTCTATGCCCTTTCAGAAAGACATGGTCATGGTCCCGCAGGGAAACAGGCCATTCTGTGACCTTATTAGGCTGTAGTGGCGTCGCATGGCTAAAATCACGCAGATAACGCCCGCGACGTACCTCCATCGCAACAGGAAACTCATACCCATCCAGTGACTGCGCCCATGATGCCTTGTCATCTTTGGAATAAACGCTTTCCTGCCCCTTTTCCGGGAAAACATCGATCAGCTTGATAATAAAATCGGAATCCTGCCCGGACGTCGCTGCAAAAAGATGCGCCTGAACCGGTCCGGCAATCCGGAGATCCTGCTCAAGCGGCGCGCTCGTAAAACTCAGCACATCCGGCCGGTGATCAACAAACCGCTGGTCCATCGTCTCCCATGTCCGCCATTCCCTGACTGGAAACGTTGGTGAGATCGGGCGTGGCCGGTAAGGAACCGGATTATCCGGGTCGGAAATATACTGTCGGTAAGGCGTGTCCTGCACTTTAGGAGCGACGAAAGACAATGTTCCGTCAGAATGGAAATAGAGGTTCTGTGACGAGACGTGCTTGTCTGGCCATGTTGCATACGTCCGCCATGTATTAGAGCCTGTCTCGAAAATCCTTGCTTTCCAGTTAGGCTTTGCACCCTTGTCATGCAGATAGTAGGCAAAAAAAGGAGCCTCTATGTCATCCTGAAACTCCTTGCTGGTCTTGTGTTCCCCCAGCAACATTGGCCCGATTGAAGCCCCGTCTGTCCTTTGCCATCCACCATGGAACCACGGACCAGCGACGATAAAATTCGTATGATCAGGATCATGAGACTGAGATTTATAAAAAATATCCCATGGCCCCATTGGATCTTCCTGATCCCAGAATCCTGCGACATTCAGGTTAGGAACTGTGGAGCCGGTAATTTTTTTATACCATGCCTCTTCCTGCCAGAACGCATCATAATCCGGATGATCCAGATTTGCGTTCCAGTAGCTCAGTTTACCATGTGTATAGAGCCTGTCTGTATTACGGACAGGTCCAACACGCAGATACCAGTCATAAACATCATGGGTATCAAAATCATAATTTGTGTTTTTGTTCTTATCGGCCTGTTCAAGAACGCAATATTCAAACGTATAGCTTTCCCGGAGAGCACCGTAATGATGATTATCATCATTCATCCACTGGTCCGCCGGGGCGGCCTGCTCGCTGATGGCCTGAAGCGCAGGATGCGGATGCAGCAAAGTAATGCCTGATGTCATTCCGGCATAAGACACACCATACATTCCAACGCGACCGTTCGTGTTGGGGACGTTTTTAACAAGCCAGTCGATCGTATCCCATGCGTCATTGACTTCATTCGCCTGCATGGGGTTATTCGCATCATAGCGGGCAGTTTTCAAAAACTGGCCTTCAGATTTAAAACGTCCTCGCAAATTCTGATACACCATGATGTAGCCGTCTTTCTGAAAAGCCTTCCAGCTTGGCAGAGCGCTGGAAATGTCTTTTACAGATTCCGTATCAATCATGGCCTGATCAGGAATGCCGTAAGGCGTACGCGTCAACAAAATTGGCAGAGGGCCGGTCTGGTCTTTTGGGGTCACAATCACCGTTTGCAAATGCGCCCCATCACGCATCGGAATCATCACTTCCCGCACATCATACTGTGATGAAGCATGAGAGGCCTCGGAATAGGTTGGCTGAGGCGCAGCATGCAGCGGGCAAAGGGAGCCAGAAGCCAGCCCCAGAGTGGTCGCCATCAAACATGCCCTGAGCGATCTTTTTGCCATATCATGCGCACCCATTGCTTCCTCCAGAATTCAGAGTGTTTCCGGGTGAACAGAAAACACCCGGAAACATCTCTACCGCTCTTCAAACCGTATCTCTTCAGTCTGCATTACAGATCGACGTTGACGCGACCATAATAATACCCACCCGTAATGGGAATTCCGGAATTTCGGAAATCATAGATATTGGCGCCCACATAATTGAACTGATCTTGCAGCCTGCGCGGCCGCTGATTGAAGATGTTGTTCGCACCAACCGCAACATGCAGACGCGGTGTAATACGATAACCCACCTCAAGATCTGTCAGCCAGACCGGCGTGTTGTTATACTGGCCAAAGCAATGCACCGAATAACGCAGTGACCCGCCATCCAGAGGGCACACAGCATTGGCAGGCGTCTGATCCTCATAAGTCATCAAGGTGCTTGTCAGGCCATAGCGCGTTTCACGCAGATTGATGTCCCAGCTCTGAAAGGTCCAGTGTGCATTCAGAATGATCTTGCTGCGCGGAGAGGCCGTCGTGAGATAACTGACATTCTGTGCGTTCAGCACCGGACTGCCGTGCTGATCCGTATTGATATGGCTCATGCGCGTCCGGTTCAGGTTGAGGGATGCGCTGAGATCGAGATTCCCGTATTTTTCAAAACGGAACAGATAATCACCAGAAATATCGATACCCTGCGTCCGGGTAGAACCTACGTTTGCAAAATAGTAAGCCGTCGTATTGTCCAGAAGCACACCAGGCGGGATGGAAGCCCCTGTCTGGAGGATGGCATCATGCGCCGCCTGCCCCCGCACTGTGCCCCCACCAGCAATCCGGTCCCGGATATTGATCTGATAAACATCTACACTAATATGAAAACGGTCCACCGGCTCAAGCAGAATTCCGGCCTCGGCACTCGTGGAGCGTTCGGGCTTCAGATGGTTTGCGCCAAGCGCCTTTGCGGCATCACTGGAAGACGCCAGCAAGCCACCCGCATTGGTCGGGCCAATATTCACCTCACTATAATGCTCTTCCGCAAGAGTGGGCGCACGGAACCCGTTGCTAATGGTGCCACGAATTGCAATGCGTTTGGTAAAATCATAGCGGGTCGAAATCTTACCGTTTTCCGTATTACCTGTGTCGGTATAGTGTTCAAAACGACCGGCAAAATCGAGGTCCCAGTGCTTTAAGGGGTGGAAATCTCCGTCCAGATAGCCTGCCCAGATGTCACGACTCCACTTCCCGGCATTTTCCGGAATAATCCCGCCAAAGGCCTGCGTGCCGCCATACAGATAGGATGCTGGCTCACCCGCATACAGATGATACATATCCAGCCGATGCTGCCCGCCAAACGCCAGCGTCATTGGCACGACATGACCAATATTGAAGCGCCGACGGAAACCAAGATCGTTCGTCCATTGCGCCATTGAATAAGACTGCGCCGTGACCGTTGTGGGCGTATAGCCTGTATATTTATAGAGGTTGATGTTAACCGTATTCCGGTTGTTAACCCGGTCATCATCCTCGCCGTAAGTCGTGCTCAGATCCCAGGAAAACCCAAGAAAGTTATCTCCGGTCAGACCCAGCATGCCGGAGAAATCATTCTCGTTCATGGTCTCAATGGGCGTGAAGCCATTAGGTTTGACTTCCGGCAGAACACTCGGGAGACGGAAATTCTCATATGTTTCACCATGCCGGTGCGCGTATGTAATCAGACCATAGCCTTTCACGTCACTGAACAAGGTTTTGCCGAATTTGATACTCAGGCTCTCACGCGTTTCTTCGGGCGTGCTGATTACCTTATTAGAATTGGACGGAAAACTATACCCCGCATAACCAAGCCGCCCCGGCTGTGAACGATAATCGACGGTGCGCGGATACATATGGTCCGTATGATACATGGACCCGCTAATGTGGACGTAGCCATCATCACCGAATTTCAGTCCGCCATCCACATTGACCTGATAATTCCACCATTACCGGCATAGGCATTTGCACCCGTCTGCCCACTGATATGCAGACCATGATCGGTCTTTTTGAGGATGATATTGACGACACCCGCAATTGCGTCCGACCCGTACATGGCCGCCGCGCCATCGCGCAGAATTTCGATATGATCAATAGCGCTGGGCGGGATCATATTCAGATCAACCGGCGTACCACCCTGCTGCGGACCGTTATCCGCATAGATATTTGCTGTGGTGTGACGTCTTTTTCCGTCCACAAGCACAAGAACCTCATTCGGATTCAGGCCACGCATACGGATAGACGACGTCAGCGCACCAGCATCCCCACCCACTGCCTGCATGGTAATAGAAGGATCAAGACGGGTGATGGCATCTGCAATATTCATCTGGCCGGTCTGGCGCAACTGCGCACCGGTAATAATAGAAATCGGAGAGGTGGAATCACGGGCACGGCGGTTGAACGCGTGCGTTCCCGTAATAATCATCGTCTCCGCAGAACTGGCTGGCACCGCACTGGAAGCCGATCTTACACTGCGCCCGCGGGCCTGACGCACTGCCGCAGCATTTGTTGCTTTAGACCCCGGTTTGACCAGCGACGACCGGCGATCTTTCGCCTTGTCGACATTCTCATCATCCTGCACGGCGGCATAAGCATTCATTCCGCCCAACCCGATCTGGAACGAAACAATGGCTGTGCAAATAACCGTTCTATTCCTTTTCATACCCTCACTCCATTGTTCAGCATTAGGCGTTGATGACAAAACGGCGTTATTTTTAGAAAAAATTATTTATTTAAGTATTTCATGTAAATATTTTGGATTTTTTTTGTTTCTTCACAAGAATAGGTTTTAGATTTTCCTTGGATTTCCAGCTCAACAACCGGAACAACAAGATAAGTCGAACTGGTAAGAAATATTTCTTTTGCCTGAAACAGATCATTATGCGTGATCGGGCGTTCAGTAACGGTCATACCGTTCTGTTCCGTGAGCTCAATCACGGTATTCCGGGTGCAGCCTGACAGGATCTGATGCGATACAGGCCGCGTGACAAGTTCACCCTCGTTTGCCACTATAAAAACATTTGAGGAACTGCCTTCTGTAATCCCGAGATCGTCATAAAAGATTACGTCGTCAAAACCCGCATCCAGCGCGGCACGTTTAGCCATGACCTGCGGCATGAGCATGGTCGTTTTGATATCACGCCGCCCCCAGCGAATGTCGGGAATAACCTGGACACGCATGCCGTGTTTGAAGGCATTGCTCTCCTCAAGTGGTGTCGGACCGATGCTCATGAGGAGCGTCGAGCGTTCCGTCGGAGATGCGATAAAATTACGGGCAGTTTTACCGGGTGTGACCTGAATATAGATGAACCCGTTTTTGATACCATTTCTCTCAAGAAGATCATGCATCAGGCCCGGCATGTTGCTTCTTTCCGGCGGCAGGGTGATCCCCGCCGCATTCAGAGACCGGTCCAGACGGGCCAGATGCTCTTCCAGATCAATGATCTTTCCCGCGACGGAAATACAAACTTCGTAAACGCCTTCTCCGAAGGTAAAACCCCGGTCAAAGGGCGAAATCATTGCTTCATCCTCATTGATGAAGCGACCATTCAGGAAGACAACCGTCACCTTTTATCCTTTTCGAAACACCAAAAAACCTCAAAGATAAAAAGCAGGCCTTCTTATTTTCCAACCACCTTTTAAGAGACTTTTTGCTTTTTGTTCTCGTTTCGATATGAATACGGTATAAGCGGCCACCCTAGCCAATGCTAATTCAGCATATTCCATGCGTCATATGCATAAAATAGCCACGGAGCTTTCTCGGGCTTATCATAAAGCATCTACAGAATAGTAGCGGTTGATCTGATAGCATGCTTTGAGGGGATCAAACCTATGGTGACAGAGTATCGAGAAGGGCTACCGCCCACCTCCCCTGTGGTCGCTGACCGGCCCCATGGTCATGGAGAAGCTCATAGGTTCCCCATTACGGTTGGTCACGCCATGAGGCTTCGTATTATACTGTCATTGGTCCGACCGGTCCGACGCAAAGCGCCTACCTTTTTTATCCACGGTCTCGTCGCCGTGCGGTGCGCATTCAGATAAGAGGCAACAATCACAACTCTCTGCCGTCTGTTTTTTCGGAAGACAAGCAGTCCATCCATCATCCAGACGCAAACACTCATGGCCGCCAATGTTTCCAGCAGTTCTAAAGCGTATTGTGCGGCTATATGTGTTCAAGGCGTTCGTCAGCCCTAGTCATTTTAGTTGAGACGAAGATGATCCCGCTCATTACGCGGCGGTCACACACTGTACGCTGACGTCTGCCTCTTAGGGAAAAACGATTAAAGAGGCATCACCTGCGCGCCCGTCAGCCAATATAGATCACTTATTCTATAGTCTCTTCACAGAAGCCTGAAACAGGCGTCTCACCTCAAGTCAATGAGACATCACCATAAGAACTGACAATAAAAACGTGCTGCAAACAAACCAGCCTCAGACAAGCTGCCATAAAAAATGAGGGAGCCTCTGGCTCCCTCACTTCTTT
>NZ_BAJW01000019.1 GCF_000613905.1 Acetobacter persici JCM 25330 | reverse complement strand
TTAAAATTCACAGTCATTACACTGGCTGAAAATATTATACTATTTTTAAAGTATATAATAATTTTTACACTATCGCAGTATTCTCTAAATGGAGATGGGAATAAGGTCAAGATCACCGTCTCCTCGAAACCACAAACGCTCAAAATCAAGCCGACTACAGTCAACCGAGATTTCTGTTGTGAAGGGCCTAAGATAGGTCTCGGCATCGAAGCCCTTGAAGCCTATTTCTGCCGCCTTCATGGCCTTGAATACTTTGCAGACGGCCGACACAAAAATGGGCATTAGATTCAGATAGATTTGGTCGTTTGGATAACGATCTTCGGACGCACGTTTGCGTATTTTAGCGAGGTTCAACTGGCTATTGATGACTTCAAACTGCTCGATAGCTTTCTCCGGCTTGTTCGACCTCTTGGCGATGTATGGTGACGCGAGAGATGGATCGATACGTGCATCCAAATCGTCCAAACGGATATAGTGGGACATCGGAAGGCGCCCACCATGAACGGTAGGATGACTGGCAAGGAGAAAGGACGCACCAAGCCAATTTTTTCCTCCACTTTCAAGGTGCAGGCGCCAATTTAAACTGTAGAAAAGCAGGTGATCACGATGATGAATTGCATTCCGCACCAAGATTAATAACGCTGTATCTCCATAATCAAAATATTTGAATACGTCCTTTGAGACGTCATAGAGAGTGTGGAAGGCTTCCAGTTTCATCTCGAATAGCCGGTCAATATTGTTTATTGCCTCCTCCGGATCTATTTTAAATAGATGTGCATATTTCAAATGCGCCTCACTATAAATACGCATAGCGTTCGCCAATTTGCTTATCGCTTCTTCAATGAGGTTTTTATTCATAAATTTTTCGTCTCATTATAATTTAAAGTCTGCCTTTATACATAATTCAATCGGCGAAAAATGTGTATATCGAGAAACCATGACGGCACAAGGTCTGACAAATTTTTTCACGAACTTGAATAATGTTCGCAAGAATTTTTGTTGTTTGAGTGAATCGTGGAAGTGATCAAGCTCTCGTGGAACTACAGCGAGTGAACACTTTTCAAACGAATAGACGGATTCTTTTAGATCGAGGAATGGCTATTTCAGGAAAGCGTAAAAGGCCGTTTGAATGTCCGCGATGGGGGCGACTACCGCCTGTCTGCTCCGCATCACTGAGCGGACAGGCAGATCAGGGGAAAAGCGGAATGTCTCCTTTCAGTAGAAAAGGCAGGGGCATCTGTCTGCGGCTGGGATAATATAGACAGGAGGGCTCTGCTCCGGCTTCCAGAACGCGCACCTGAAGATCGTCACTCAATGCTCGCAGCATCACCATGTCCATCAATGGAAATGGTGAATCATAATCCATGCCCCATTCCACCTCACACGATTCATAGTTCAGTAGACGCGCTCTAGAGTCACATTTAAAATTCCCAGTAGTCCCAAATTACAAATAAGGAGACCAATCAGTGTTTTGGGCCTTTTCAATTTCATCGACCCACGTGGAACGATAACGTTCAAGCAGTTTTAGATAGCCTTCTCCAAGGAAGTTTTCTGTTCTATCTTCATTGGTAATCAATCCACCGATAGCCGGTAAGCCATTATCGAAAGCCCACTCTGACATATTTCTAAGTCCATGATTTTCCAAGCTTATGCCATAAGTTCTGCCACGATATGGCAAACCCAAGTCCTCATGCACTTTTTTATACGTTGTTGTATTTCTCACTTCCCCAAGAGGTTTGACTATCTTCGCATTTGGCAAAACATTTTTCACCAAATGTTTAAGTATTTTCTGTCCATTTACATTCAAAACTTCCGACATCATATATTCTCCAATAATCCGCAGCTTACGAAAAGGTAATGTCAAGGTATAGGGCCTATGACGCGAAAAGAGTAGCTCATGCACAGATGGCAGTTGCGTTTTCAGTATGGCTTAGTACTACAGTTGTTTTTTTTGAGATGAGAGGCATAAGCAGTCGCCTGATGAGTTCTTGACCGTTTTGGCACTTTCTTCGATCCGCCAATGGCTCCTTCGACCTGAACGAGTTGTTCAAGCGTCGTTCCCGTAAGGCACAAAACCGTTACAAGTCCATGATTGTTTACGCGAGGTTGCAGGCTACGAGTGTCATTAACGATCACAAAACACAGTGTTTTCGCCGAGATACACTTATCACGGTATGAGGATCAAAAACACCGATGCTTAATTTTTGTCTATCGTAACTTTCCAAATTAAGCATGTCTGCTTTCGGGTAATTACATGCTCCAGCTTTGCTTCTGCAATGAGGCGATTGCCGCCTGTCTGTTTTATGGTCACTGAATAGACAGGCCGCTAAGAGGGGGGGGGAGCGGAATGTGGGTTATCGGGAAGAAATGACTGAATGCTGACACCTGCTATTCTTCGCCCTTCGAACTGGGAATCAAGGCTCGCCAACAAAGCTGACATAGTCAGTTGCTGCCCGCTTCCCTAAGCACCGCCCTCCATTCACGCGAACAAGCATCCTGACGAATTCTGACCAGGCAATGCGATCCGGCAGCAGGGTTTTCATGAGAAACGAACAGCGACCACACGTCTTAACCTCGTTAGAACTCAGCTTCGATTTTGAAAATACGGCGAGGTTGGATGGGCGGCCAATCAGCAGTCTGAAATTTTTCCAGTGCAAGCTGACCATAGGCCGGCTCAACCTGCTTTGCCCAAGAAATCAGGCCACGCACGTGATGGTATAGACTCGAAACCCCTGTCTTTCTGGAGAGGGCATGCTTTTGAGGGCCGTGCTTTTGGGAGGTCAGAAAATATAGATGAAGCCTGATGTTGTCCTTATACTCCTTTGAAAGACGAGGATCAGGCCCATCCACGAGCATTCCTAGGATGATGCGTCGGCTGCCGGGGCCCCGAATGACGGTCTTGCGCAAATTCGGTCGGAAACCGTTGTCGTTCAAGACGGCGATAACCTCCCGCTTCAGGCGATTCATCTGAGCGACTGACGAGTCCTTTTTCGTCGAAAAGGCCAGATCATCTGCATAGCGCGAATAGCGAAACCCCGTCCGTTTTGCGATTCCTGACAGGGCCTCATCGACGCTGAGCATGGCAAGATTGGCCAGCATCGGACTGGTTGCGGCACCTTGCGGCAGGAAACCCTCAAAAGGGTTATCATAGTAGTTTATCGGGCCTGCAAATGGCTGAGGATTCCTCCCGGCGCCACGATCAGCGGCGACGGTGCACAATCGGGCCAGTTCGAAGGCCAGCAGCTTGGGGAAACCGAGTCCTGCAAAAATCGCCGAAACTCGCCCTTCGCTGACCGAATGGAAGAAGTCCTGGATGTCGACCTTCAGCAACCACTTTGTGCTTGGATGTTGCTCTGCTGCCTGAACAGGCGAGGATTCAGGATGAAATGCGAAACTCGCAGGATGCGCCACTGTGTAACGCAGAACATTCTGAACCAGCCAGCCCTGCGCCACCGCGAGGCTTTTCGGCGGAATGAGGATTAACCTCTTCGTTGAGCGGCCAGGGATGCGCTTTTTGAGGTATACCTTGCGATAGTTGACGTGCTCCTTACGGGCCACGGTGCGGCGCAAAAAGAGAAATGGCAAACCCGTCAATGCGGATAGATGACGCAAGGTTAAAACCGGGGTGATACGCGTATCAGTGGCCCGAATGCGAGCGAAAGCCGCAATCGCGTTGTCCAGTGTTACAGCCTCAACGCCTTGGCGTCGACCGACTGACCTGTAGCGTTGAGGACTCGGCACTGGCATCTACTTCGACCCACCGAGGTGGGTGGGACAGCAAGTCTCAACCAAGACCCCGCCAGCCGAGACTTGCTGTCTCACGCAGTGCGAAGGTCCTGCTCCGATGTGCGAACTCCGGGAATCCGGAGTCCCAGATCCCCAAGGGATCAGTCGCCGCTTGCACGGCGCATTTCTAAATGGCGTCACCGGGCCCTCAACTGTGTCGGATAATAATAGGGTTGTTCTTCGGTAGGAAGCACAATGTGGCGGAATCGACGCAATTTCAATCGAGTGAGTTCGTGTCGACCCAGGGGCGTGAGAGCGAAGCCTTTAGTGGTCCAGTGGGCAACTTCGGTAAACACGAGAATCTGCTCGACATCGTTCAACGCAAGATGCGTTCGGGCTGAAGCGGCCACCGCGCTGCGCGCGCCGTCACCAAGGGCAGTCAGAACCAGCATCGTCTCGATCCAGCGCCGCTTCGCCGGATCTTCGAGAAAGGCCTTGGCCGCACGAATTTTAAGCTTCTCCCTGGCGCGTTCGGCAAGGGTTTCGACATCGGCCCCGGGAAAATGCTGGTCTACGGCCAGGGTGCTGCGATTGATGAACAGGGGCTTCCAGCCTTTTGCCGAACTGTGCAGCACGGGAGGCGCATTGTTTGGCATGCCGTGAGCAAAAGCGATCAAAGCTCCTCCGGAGCGGAAACCGTAGGGGTAATTGAGATTGCGGGATAGGTGGCACAAAGATTTTGAATGGCACGCAGACTTTTTCCGGCGAATGCAGAATTGAGATCGGGGCATGAGTGAGCAACATGGACGGCAGGGTTGCTGCGATGGCTCGTGACCATCTGTAAACCGGCAGACGTTGCGGAATAAGCGACCACAGCCAGCTTAATTTTCTTGTAAGAGTGCCAACTCCTGATGCTAGCAACCTTCCAGAATGCCTCCAACATATTGTCCACGCGCATCCCCGAACCAATGAAGTCCGTCAGGATGATGATGTGGCTGGGACGGCTCTTGCGCAGGTCATCTGGCCCGGGATGGTTGAGCACACGCTTGCTATGAAGCGCTGGTAAGTCGTGATGAAATTCGCGACCGCGCCCTCGCTGCCGACCTCTTGGTCCATCGGATTGATGGTGATGGGCGGAACACCCGGCCCCGCTGCCCGGCCGGTTTCCGTACCGGGAAACATCGGCAGAACCTCAATGTCGTTTCCGCCCCATTCAGTCTTGAACTTGCGCGTTTCTACCGCGCGTTCCGCATAGATCGCGATGGGGCGACAGACATCGGCACCATTACGGTCGGCATCAAGCTGATCCAGCAAGGCGCGCAGACTGCGATTGAGCGAATCGTGACTGACCAGCATCACCGCATCGGCGAGCCGCCCGGCAAGTTCGCGATCTGCCTGCTTGAACTGATCCAGCCAGGGCCGCGCAAATTCGGTTTGAGAGATGCTCATTGGTTCACATCGTGCCATATCCGGTTCCGACTTGCCATAGTCCTATCGACGGTAGTGAATTGGAGAAAGTTCAAACCATTTCCCAGAAGCTCGTCCATCGTCGAGCCCTTCAAGGGAGGTAATCTGGTCAATCAGGCTGACAGGTTGATCAGATCGCTTTAGACACTTTCCCCTGTCCGGACCCGCGATCGCGCCGACATTATCTGATGAACCTACGGCACCTACGAGCAAATCAGAATATGAACCGGACCTTTTGGATACCACGGCAATTTAGACATGGCAGATCGCCGGAACAGTTCGTTAATAAACGACCGGTTCGAGCAGGATGCTGCCGTTCGGCAAAAGGATACTGAACGACCGCAAGTCCCGAACTTAGTCTATCACGCTTAGTTTAGCGATGTCCGCTTTCAGGCAATTACCATAAGCGCTCGAATGTCCGCAAAGTAGGCGAAACCGGTAGGTCCGTTTAGCGCGTAGCAAGCAGACAGACTGCTTTTGCCTACATGTCGGTCATACGCGCTTTCGAAAGGAGCGTGCACTTCTGTAATGGGACGACTTGAAAAGGTGGCGTATATGCGTGAAAAAGGTGCATAGCCGGTTGGCGAACGGCCGGTGGTGGGACCGCATCCCATAAACGCCTAGTCTAGGTTACCTCAGAATGTAGCAGCGTGAAACGAGGGAAATGCGAACCTCAAAACAATGATCATAAGCTTTTTAAGCGTTTCTTGGGCATCACGGTCAAACAGCCCGTCTTCCGCACGGTAGGGATGGCGAAATTATAGGAGAATATTTAGCAAAGGTTGCGCCTCTTCCACGTAAGCTTATTATCTTTCTGCATGTCTACGATGATAGGCCGAAAGGCGGAGTAAGTGTCAAAAATAGTTGATAATGACACGGTGCGTGCGTCCCGCGCTGGTCACACCTTCCACGAAAGGTGGGCCGCACGTCGTGCATTGCATCTGCTCTTCCCAAAAGATGGACTCAACGCTATTGCCGTCGAGGGCGTTTCAACAAACGAGACAAGCCGCCCAGGCCAAAGGGCTGAAGAGGTTGCAGACCTCGTCTTCTATTATGGTGCAGGAGACGACTTTGCTGGGTGCTCCAAGCTCGAGACCGTTCAATTCAAATACAAGGTCGACGAGGAGCCGGTGACAGCGGCATACCTGAAGAAAACGGTCGAGAAGTTTGCTGACACTATCGTTGGCTATGATGGGCAGTTCTCAGCTGCAGAAGTTGATGCCAAAGCCACCTTCATTTTCGTAACGAACGCACCATTCACCGAATCTCTTTGGCTGGCGATCGCTGCGGTAATTGATGGAAGCACGCCGTCCGACCGAGGAGCAATGACCCAAGCGCAGAATCTTATCCGCTGGTGCAAAGATAGAAAACTCTCTGACCCGGCGCGGCTATTTAAGCGAACGGTTTTCAAGGCAGCAGAGGAGAGCATCGCTGCGCAGGATGGCGCGCTGAGACGCACACTCACCGACTGGTCCATCAGCGAAGACACGGAAGCCAGAGCACGCTTGTTCGAGTTGCAGAATCTCGTGCGACGCAAAGCCGAGCCTCCTGGGCAACACAACAACCTCATTCAGCGCGAAGACGTCCTGAATGCTTTAGGATGCGAGGTTGAGGACCTCTTCCCGGCCAAAGAGAGATTCTCACCTGTCGGCGAAATCATTTCGCGACAAGAGCTGACAAAGGCGGCCCGCCTTCTGAAGGGAGCTCTCCCGGTATTCGTTCACGCCGATGGCGGGGTTGGAAAAACCGTCTTTGTTCAGAGTCTGGCTACCATGATGGCAGGTGATTTCGAGGTGGTTGTCTTTGACTGCTTTGGAGGCGGCTCCTACCGATCAGACAATCACTCTCGTCATCTGCCAAGGATCGGCCTGCTACAAATTGTCAACGAACTTGCCGCGAAGACGCTGTGCGATCCCATCCTGCCCAGTAGCGACGACAACCGAAAGATCGTGCGTACGGCACGCCGCCGGCTCGCTCAGGCAGCTCAAGCTGTGAAGAAACAATCGAAGAAACATGGCGTCCTGATCATTATCGACGCTGCCGACAACGCGCAGTTGGAAGCAAATGTTCGCGGAGAACTATCCTTTGCAAAACTGCTTCTTGAAGCCATCGACGAGGAGCCCGTTGAGGGCGTAAGTCTCCTGCTCACGGCCCGCCCCTATCGCAAGGACGGAGTGATAGGCCGGACCACAGTAAGTGAGATCGAGCTCGGCCCCTTCACTGAACCCGAAGCTCGCGCGTTCCTCGCAGCCCGCAAACCGGACGCAACTGATGTCGAAATCACCAAGGCTCTGACACGGTCCGGCCGAAATGCACGAGTGCTCGACTACCTAGTCCAAACATGGAACTTAAATGTAGCTACCGACAATGCTGCCACGGCAATCACCGTTCCCGAAATCATCGCGCAGCGCTGCGACAAGATAGTCAACGACCTCCGCACCGCAGGATGGTCCGATAGCGAGGTGGGGGAGTTCTTCGTCGCAATCTCACTACTGCCGCCACCAATCCCGCTAGATGAACTGGCAACTGCGCTCGGCTGGTCGATCTCCCACGTCCTGACAGCAGCATCCGATCTTGCCCCGATGCTAGAAAGAACGTCCCACGGAGCAATCTTCCGCGACGAACCAACCGAAACGTATGTTCGGGAAACATACGCAAATCGTCCGCATGCACAGCAGGCGATCGCAGACCGCCTGCTGAAGGCTCAGTCGACATCTGCATATGCGGCTGAGGCACTCCCTCATTTCCTTGTCGTGACTAAAGACAGCGACCGCGCCTTCGCGCTTGCTGACTCACTCAGTTTCCCAGCGTCGGTCCAATCCGAGTTCGGACGGCGCCGCCTAACCTTGGCAAGGCTGCGGTCGGCATTTCGACTCGCGACTGATGAGTGTGACTATGACCGCCTTATAGGCCTGAGCATGCGATTGGCCCAAGTCACAACGGCCAACTTGCGCGGCGACGGGTTTATCCGGCGCGCCCCTCAACTCGCCATTCTTTTGGGAGACGCGGATTCATACCGCCGCCTTGTCGCCGATCGCTCGGGCTGGAGGGGCGCAAAAAATGCGCGTCTAACGATTGCTCATCACTTCGCAGGCGACAAAGACGAAGCAAAAATTCAGGCGGAGACAACAATCCGCTGGATCAATTGGTACATTGAGCAGCCGGACGACAATAGGAGTCCGCCCCGCTCCGGCCCGACACCAACCGACTACGTTAGCGTCTTATTTCATCACGCGATTAGCGGCGCGTTTGAAATCATTGATCGCAATCTTTGCCGATGGGATGATCGTTTTTCGCTATCGGTCTGTGCACAATTCTTGCGGTTGCTTGAGCTATTTGACAGTATGCTCGTGGCGAAGTTGGTGGCTTTCGCTTGCACCGAAAAATGCCAGTCGAGAATTCTCAAGATTCAGTTGCTTAATTACCCACGACTGCTTTCGAAGAAACAAGTCAGGCAACTCGCCACAGCGATCGGTAAACCATCATCTATCGAAGTCGATGAAGGCTACGTTTCCTCGATCCAACCTCCGAAAGACGGTATCAGCGAGATAGTCAGGGCGTCTCTCAGTGCGCTTGTCTACACCTCCAGAACGATGGCGGCCAACCTACTCGGCAACATCAAAGTTGATCGCCCCTCATCCTACGACTACGGCGAGCGACACGGCCCTTCTCGCATATGGCAACCAATCAGTTACATTGCCATTCGCACTTGGTCGGCTGGGAAGCGTTTGCAATTCCACCAACTGCTGCCGTCCAAAATCAGAATCAATGAGGCCGCCAAAGCTGTCTCATCCAAAACCGAGGCCAAAGAATTCTTAAGAGCTCTCACAGAGCCAAAGCCCGCTTATAAGCTCAAGAAGGGGGAGAGGACGGGTATCCAATCGAAGTTCAGCAGCCGCGAAGTTGAGGATATTAGTGAGAACATAGAGCTGGCTCTGGCGCTGCTACGGCCGATTGAGGAGGCAATATTTTCGAGAGCCGGTATTACCAATGGGACCATTACAGTATTCATAACAGTCTGGGTGAAGTCGCTACGAAGTGATATTCACTGGGGTAGCGAGCGATCTACCGACATGCTGTCACGAACAGTAGGGCTTGGGTGCCTGAGTATTTTGCTGACATACGCTCCCTTTGTCGCTGCAGCACAAGTCAATGAGATCATTGCTGCGTTCTCCAAAGGGCGCTTCTCCGTAATACAGAAGATCAGTGTGCTCAAACAGTTGGCGCGTCTCCCAGAGCATGGGGAGATAGTCGGTCAATTCGCTCAGACGATCGCCGAACAAATACGCATGGACGATAATGTTGACCAGCGAGGGAAACATTACGCGAACTTGGCGGCCGCACTGATCTCCATGAGCTTTGATGAAGCGAAAGATTACTATCGGCAAGGGCTTGCTCAACTCGATCAGATGGGCGGCGAAAGCTATGATCAGATTTACTCGCTGCTCAATTTCGCGGCGGTGCAGAGAGGAGGGTTCCTGCCACCGCCGCTTGGCCAGCGGCTGATGAACTTGTGCCAGACCATTGTGTCCAACGAGCCGAGCAGGTTCGAATGGACATTGTTTGCCAGGGCTTCAGCGAAGTCTATCGGTTACCCTGCCGTGCACAAACTTGTCCGGTGGCATGATCAAGATATTGCTCACCTCTCGTATGGCTTGCCGCGGCTCGCATGCTTTCTTGCCGAATTTGGCCAACTCGCGCCACAAAGAGCGGCGCTTATCCTCACTATCCTAGAGGATAATAGTTCGTGGGATTGGAAGTCGGGTGATGCCGTAACAAAGCTTCTGGAGGTGTCGGTGCCGGAGGATCAGGCGCGTATCTTTCGCACGATCCTCGAAAAGCTCAAGAGGGAGTATCCCCTTGGAGGGTGGCCAAGCCTTTGGGAAGGTTATCTTTCAACAGCATCCAAACTGGCTCACCTGCTCAGCCAAGCTGAAATAGCCGAGCTTGAGACGTTGAAAATGGAAGCTCAGAGAAAGCAAGATGAGCGCGACAGCTGGAATAAATCATCTCACGCTTTGGTGGAGACGTCGGCCTCAAGGCCTAGCAAGAGCGATGAAGAGGCTTGCATAGTCAATTGGGTATCCAAGTGCGATGTCTCTGATGCCGCATCGATCAACACTGTTTTGCAAGAGATCAAGCAAGCAGAAAATCTCTCCTATAACACGCGTAATTGCTTCCTCGTCGCCTTACGTACAAGCTGTGCTTACAAGCAGCGTTTACCTTTCCTTCTTGCCGTCATTGATGCTGCGGAGATCAGCTTCACGCAGTCGCTCGATATTATCTCCGAGAGCATCGCAGCGTGGAGAGGGTCGTCGTCACATCTGGTGTCGCAGATTGAGCGCCTTGCCACTTTATTGTTTAACGCAAAAGGCATCGAGATTTTCGAAGGCCGGTTCTCCAACATGAGCCGAAAAATTCGGGAACTCTCTGAATTCTGCGGCAATCATAAACTTGTGGTGAACCTTCTTGTGCGCAAGGTTGCAGCCAATGAGGTTGAGCTTGATGGAGATGAGTGGCTGCAGCTAGCGACCGCGCTTTGCGAAGTTGCGTCTGGACCTGCAAGCCTTGAGGCATTGCAGTTGATGTTGGAAGGACCAGCATCACGGATTGCCGATGAAATTGGCGAAGGACCTTTGCGCAGCGACCAACTGACGGTCACAAACGAGACGGACCTGATCGCTGATGTGTTCTGGCACTTGCTTGGAGACACCGACGGATACGTTCGCTGGTCAGTGGCACGCGGACTTACATCCGCGGTTCAACTCGGTCTGACAACAGACTTAGGCTCTTTGATCGACCGCTTTGATGTGCAGAGCATCCCAATGCTAGCTTCTGTTGATCACAATCTTTCCTTTCAAAACTCCCAGCAATGGTTGCTCATGGGACTGGCCAGAGCAGCGCGGCGAGAAAGTGCGCCGCTACAAAGTCTACGATCGCGTCTGATGTCCCTAGCACAAAGGTCTGACCTTCACCTGATCCATAAGACACATCTCTTGCGAGTATTGCGGAATATTGACGGAGGTCCGCATGATCCCCAAGTAGCAGAAATGCAAAGGGCGCTCGACACGCCCTTACATGGGATCGTGGTTAGCAATGAGCATCCGGCCGACTCTGGATCAGAGAATACGTTTAGTTTTGACTACGAGTTCACTAAGAGTGAAATCTCTGATCTTGCTCGTCGCTTCAATCTAACCCAGGCGGTCATCGTGGAAGCGATGGGACAGGAGATCAAGCGTATTTGGCCGAACGCGACCTCCATGGATTTTTTCCCTGAGCGGTCTCGCAATCGATGGGGTCTTGGCGACCGCCACGAATTCTACAGAGAACATATTCAAAGACACGCCTTACTAAGTGCGGCCACCACGCTTTCTCGGAAAATTCCACTCGTTATCAGAGATTACCAAATCTACGAAGGGTCGCCTTGGATTGAGTGGCGCAACCGCTTTGACGTCACATTCGACGATGGCTCGTGGCTGTCTGACCGCAAAGACCGTGTACCGGGCGAAGCGGGTGAGAACTTCCTTGGGCCTAAGAAGGATCGCCAAAACACGCTGCAGGATCAGGATACGATCTTGCGCAAGCTAGGATTAGTGGACGCCGCTGACCAGTCGCTCGTACCAATTTACGGCAGGTGGCGTTCGCCCGAAGGTGTGAGAGTGAGAATCACCTCTGCGCTCCTGAACGACAAAGGGGTGATCGGAAAAGTAAAAGACTTCGTCAAACGTCCGGCCAGCGACTTTTGGCTGCCAGAGTGCTGGGACGGAGGCTACTATGATCGCTGCAGCCGACGCGAAACCCCCTTTGCTCCGCTCATCTGGGTACCAGAAAGCTATGGCATTGGGATCGACGTGGGGGATGAACTGGCAGCTGAAGGTCCGGCTAGCCGACCACGTCTAGGCATTAAGCTAACCGACGAGCTGGGCCTCCAACAGCAGACAGACGACAGTGATTGGTTTGTTGACAGCGATACGCTTGCGCTACGGAGCCAAGTGTGGGGCGGATGGAAATCAGACTCAGATCATCGGCATTCCCGGTATCATGATGATGGCGAGATACTTTTGGCATCACCAAAGTGGTTGGATGATACGCTCGATGTTCTCAAGCATCGACTTGTGACAACCATCACACTATGGAAACGTAAGTCATCGCGCGACTACGATGATAGTAGCAGCGTAAAGTTGGTGCTCGTCGCGCTGAGACAAAAAGACGGCACGCTTAGGCTATGGCACGCCAAACATGCATCAAAGGAAGAATATTAAGCTTGTAATATCCACCTTGGTAAAGCACGAGAGAACCCCTTCATCTTCGGAGCATCTGTAATGATGAGGCCAAATGTCGTTCCTAATAGTGTCTGCTTTTTGGGTGGCATCAATTCCGGTCGAGCAGCTGAAATGAGCGCTTAACTGTCATGAACGTTGACCTCGCTAAAGGCTGCTTGTCTAAATTTTTATACCGAACAGCCGACCTTGCGCTTTTCCCCCATAATTGTCGGAATAATGCGAGGAGGGAAGAGTCCTGCGAGATATCAACGAAATCGTGGCACGCGATATTCTGGTTCAGGAGGCTACAGAAGGAAGGGGCACCAGCTACATGCGGCTTTTCCCTGAAGCCTGAACCACGGATTTGCATTCAATGTTTTTTGTTGTCCTCTGGATCGCGGGAAAGGCGATCTATCGTCTCTGACATAGTAATCGGCTGGCCGTAGGGCAGGGGCGTCCAGTTCTTTCGGAATAAGGGTGATAAAGGATCAAAAAGAAGTAGAGAAAAATATTTCGTTTTTTCAGTCGTTTAACTGTGCTGACAGCCGTTCAACGAAGCCGCTGACAAGCAGCAGTTTTCTTTGGTTGTGTGCCCCCGCAACCACTTCCATCATAAATCCCTACAAATCAACTGCTGATCGCCATGAAATACTGGCTTATCAGACAGTTACACGCGTCTCGACCTTCGAAAGAGGGTCGGGCGATTACCTGCGCCCACTCCATGCCATGGCCAACAGGGCCGCCTCAACTGGTTTCTCCGATCTGTTCAGAACGAAGCTTGGAAACCAATGAGGAATATCACCATGCGTGATGACGCAGTAAGAATGCTGTCGGGGCCAAACCAGAGGGGCTGGTTGGCACGCAATACCAGATATGAGCCAGAGACTGACCGTCTTCTGGTATGGAACATCATTACCTGGCGGTGGTGTCTGGCCACTACGGAAAATATTCTGGAACTCTGTCCGCTGTCCGTCCGAGGCTTCGGTGATCCAGGCGACATCTGGAAGGATGTTCGAGCTAAGGCCAACAGTCAGCTTTATGATCCGCAGCAACGCGGTGATGCTCCCGTACATAATCAAGAAAAACGCAGGGAATGGCTGAGGGAAAGCCGGCGACGGAAATGCCTTCCCGAACGCATTGAAATTTTCAACGTGATACAAGGTCGGTGGATGGCGGTCACTCACGAGAACCTGGCGGAGCATTACGCCCGCGGCTATTGGGAACCCATCGGGCTGCGCAAAGCGTGGGAAGAAATCGAGGCCGGCGCGGTTGCTGACCCCGAAGCAGAATTGACCCTGCAAGAGCATGCTGAATTTCTGGCCGAGCATCTTTTCGGAACGCGGTGCAAAAGCCCAGAAACTCCCGATGAGCGTATTTCGGTCATCGTAGAGGAGTTTGATCATGCACGCGAAGAGCAGGAGCAGGCACCTCCTCCCCCTCCGCCGCTTCCGACATTCGAGGAGCGGCTGTACGCCCGGATGCCGGAAGTGCTCGAAATCTGGGCCGCCTCTCAGACAGGCCATATCACCTCACGGTTGGTTGTCGAAGATCTGCTTCATTATCGATGGCCAATATCTACGATCCATCAGCGGGCACTTGGTCGCGCCATGCGGCAGGCTGGATGGACCTTGCAGAGAACTGCAAAAAAAAGGTTCTGGGTTAAAAACGATTGAGGAAAATATCGCCCTTCCTCGTGAAGTATTCAGCGGGGAAGGGCACTTAGGGGGGGAAAACGGAACGGCTGCTAACTCGCAGCACCAGCATGATAGTTGACCTCCATTGAACAGCTTTTCTCGCACGTGATCCCGTTAAGAAAGCACCGGCTGTCTTGAACGCTGTTTCCAATCGGGGAAGGCGTTGGCTTAACTGTCTATCCTGTCATGAGACCTATAATACCTAATCCGAGCCTTGATACTTCATCCCTACGCAAGGTCAGAATCTCCACACCGCTTTTTGTAACTGCAACAGTATGTTCGAACTGAGCGGAGAGCTTTCGGTCTTTGGTCACGACTGTCCATCCGCCGTCTTTAGTCATAACCAGCCGCGTACCCTGATTGACCATGGGCTCTATTGTAAACACCATCCCCTCCTTGAGTTCTTGGCCTGCTCCTCGCTTTCCAAAATTAAGCACCTGTGGTTCTTCATGCATCTCGCGACCGATCCCGTGTCCACAATACTCCCTGACAACTGAACAGCTATTCCTCTTGGCATAACGCTCGATTGCAAAACCGATATCTCCCAGATGTGCTCCTGGGCGCACCTGTTTTATCCCTTCCCACATCGCCTCCTGGGCGACCCGAACAAGGCGACGCGCGGCTGGCGGTACATGCCCCACAAGGTAGGTTTTGCTCGAATCTGCAATGAAACCGTTTTTTTCGAGTGTAATGTCGAGATTGATGATGTCCCCGTCACGGATGATCTCGTCCAGATCAGGTACCCCATGACAGACAACATGATTGATTGAGCAGTTCAGAACATATTTGAAATCATATTGCCCCATACTGGCCGGGCGTGCTCCAAGATCAACAGTGATGAAGCGTGCGACTAGATCATTGACGGCTAACGTTGACATGCCAATGAGGTCTAGTTCATCCAGCATTTCAAAAACGGATGCCAACAGTCTGCCTGACACCCGCATGAGGGCCAGTTCTTCAGAGTTTTTCACCATGTTACGCGACTGTCAGGCTCGCGACACGAACATCTCCCAGGACAAGCTGCTGCTTTACAATGTCATTGAAGGAGAGGGTCGGATTAGCTTCGGCCAACATTCCGATCTTCATCCAGAATTCGGCTTGAGCGTTGATGGAACGGCACATTACCGCGCTTGCCCGACGTGCTTCCTCGTGCAGATCTTCGTCGATTTTTACAATGCCCATCGATGTCGCTTCCAAAAAGAAAATATATGAAACGTATATGGATCATATATTTCCTGAGTCAATGATATAGCAGTCTGGAGGCTCGGTTTTTTGAACTGTATATAAGGACGTCTATTGGGGACAAAAACCTACAGGGAGATTGGGAAAGACTGCTATGGGGAAAATTCCAACCTCAGCTGAATGCCGGTGATGAAGGAGGTTACCGCCTGTCTGCTAAGGAATTGGCCATTGCCAGGCGCTAGGTTTGCGCGTTAAACCTGTGTTAGTTCTCTTAGGTGTTCTCGCATCCATTGAGCCTCCTCGGTTGGGGTGCGATGAAAATGGCGTTTGAAATCCCGACTGAACTGGGCGGAACTGGCATAGCCGACTTCGGCGGCAATAACGGCAAGTGTTCCCTGACGTCGTGCGATCATTAGCCGGGCTTCGTGCAGCCGCAGCGCCTTGAGATATTGAATCGGGGTGTTCCCGGTGAGGCGCTTAAAGCCGACGTGATATGACGGAACGCTCATACCGGCTGTTACAGCGAGTTCCGGAATCGATAGCCCTTCTTTGTAGCGTTCGCGGATCAGCGTGAGGCTCTGCACGATCCTGTTTATTGTGTCATTACGACGCAACGCTGTCATCAGCGATCCGCCCTGATGCCCTACTAAGATGCGATAATGCAATTCACGCAATAGCCCCGGACCAAGAATAGCGAGTTCCTGTGGGTAATGGAGAGCATGAAGCAGGCGTTGGAGTAAATCCGTCATGGCGGGTGCCATTCGACTTGAAATCAGACTTCGCGCCTGCATTCTTTCGTCCTGACCGACTTGTCCCTTCAGGGTCGTCGCTATTTCAGCAGCAAGATGCAGGTCAAAATCGAAGTAAATGGCGAGCAGAGGCTTAGCAGGGCTGGCCCGCGAGCCATCCGGAAAGGCACAGGGACCGAAACGGCAAGATAATGCTCGGCATCATATCGGTAGACCTCGCCATTGAGGAAACCCTGCTTGAACCCCTGCAGGACGAAAACCGCCCCAGGCCGATAAAGAACCGGAACATCTTCAAGAATGGTCTCGGAACGCAGGATACGGACATTCGGCAGAGACGTGGCGTTGTAGCCAGATCGCGGTGCGAGTTCCGCAGCCAGTGCGAGGAGCGAAGAGGTATCTGATTGATAATTCATAGGATCGCGCAAGGATATCAGAGAAATCGCAGTGGAGAGCACGGCAATGCGCTATTATTGGTCAAGGCATGAACGAAATCCAGTCGAGCAGAGCCATGCCACAGAAAACCTTCTTTATTACGGGTGCCAACTCTGGATTTGGGTTGGCCATTGCCCAGGCCGCCCTTGGGGCCGGTCATCGGGTGATTGGTACAGTCCGATCGCAAACCGCAAAACGTCCTTACTGGAGCGAATGCCTGATGTTCGCGCGGTCCTGTGTGACGTCACTGACTTCGATCGTATTGCCTCCATCGTCGCACAAGCAGAACAAGACCACGGCCCCGTCGATGTGCTCATCAACAATGCCGGCTATGGACATGAAGGCATTCTGGAGGAAACTCCTATCGAAGAAATGCGCCGCCAGTTCGACGTCAATGTCTTCGGAGCTGTTGCGATTGCCAAAGCCTTTCTGCCGCGTTTTCGCAAACGCCGTCGCGGGTTTATTGTAAATGTGACATCAATGGGTGGTCTGATCACGATGCCGGGTCTGGCGTCTTACTGTGGTAGCAAATTCGCTTTGCAGGGCATTTCGGAAGTCATGCGCGCAGAAATGGCGCCCTTTGGAGTTCATGTTACAGCGCTATGCCCTGGATCATTCCGTACCGACTGGGCAGGGCGTTCTATGGTCAGGACTGAGCGCTCAATTACAGACTACGATACTCTGTTCGATCCGATCCGGGCTGCTCGACACGAGAAGGACGGCAAACAATTGGGCGATCCAGCGAAACTCGCCGCTGCAGTGCTTCAGCTCGTTGCGTCGGACACACCTCCACCGCAACTCCTCTTGGGGAGCGATGCTCTGCAACTGGTTCGTAAACGTCTCTCTCGTCTAGAAAAGGAAATTACGGATTGGGAAGAATTAATCCGATCGACAGACGGGTAATATTTTTGAAGACCGATGGCAGCTGTTAGAAGATAAATTTTTTCAAGCCAAATGTCAGCTATGTAGGCGACAGCAGTCTGTCTGCTCAGTTTGAATGAAGGGAGTGGTTATCAAATCGTGTAAACGCCCTTTGTTGGGGGATAACTGTGGTTCCGAATATTAGCATCAAGTATAAGATAGTATAATGTGATCTCGTGTGGTTCTTGTATTGCAAGAATACAATAACTGTCGACACGCAAGCGCCTCTCCTGTGAGGAGAGGCACCATGCTCTCATGAGGTGCGTTACGGCAGTGTGTCTCCCTGATCGCTCTCACGCTCTAGCGCATTTCTCAGAAAGATCTCGATCCAAGTTTGTACGGGAATATTCATGGCGGATGCTCTTTGGAAAACTTCCTCCGTTAGGTCTTCAGGTAGTAGAACAGAAAAAGGTTCTTTGCGCCCGGCTTCAGGCGGTATTCCGAAAAGGTTAAGGTAAAGGTAGTTCAGGTTTCGTCCCTGTAACCACCGACGGACAGAGGCGTCTGTCATAGGGACAACCATGTGACCCGGATAACCACCATATGTCCAGGGGGTGCAACCGTGACCCCGGCCCACCAAAAAGAAAGCACCTCCTTCTGTGCGGTAAAGCTCTTCCCGGTAATAGTGGAAGTCATCACCATTCAACTCGGGGGCCTGAACAGTTGCCAGTTTTTTCGCGGTATCCGTATCGTAAAAATGGTCGTCTATGATTGAGAAGACCCCATCAGAGGCGTATCCATTTGCGGGGACATTTCCCCGGTTGAACTCGTCTTCGACGAGTTCTTTGATGAAGCTATAAATATCCATAGCTTTTTCTTTCCCTCTATTTTTAATTTTGGCGAAATACAGAAAATGGAACGGATTTTACCTTATAGTGTCCGTTGTGTGTTCGGTTATTCTGTATCCTACCTAGAGTATTACCTGAACATTGTTGCTGCAAGAGGGCGCATGATTTTACTTGACAAGCAAAGGGGAAGAAGTACAGTCAACGTCAACTGTTAGAAAAAAAAATTTATTCCCTATAAAAAATTTCGTTATTTTTGATCCGAATCGTCTGATTTTCCTGTGATCCGTATGACGTTGCATCTGCGCCGTTTCGCGTCACACTGACAGCCGCAGATGTGCTTTCTGTCTTTCAGTTAGTTGGGTTACCCCGCCTGTTGAATGCCTGACGCCGCATGAAGAGACATCTGCAAGTTTTGAGCGACACACTGCTGGCTATGCTGATCGCGGATATAGTTTTGCCCAGCCTTCGAGTTTTGATTGAACAGGTCGCGTTCCGTGTGGGCGTGAACAATCAGCTGTGCCAGATTTGCATTTCCGGTGCCGACAAGCTTTGTCAGTGCTTTGGGTAAGATCAGTCCCTCGGTGGCGACCGGCGTCATGACGCAGGGCACGCCTGCAGCAAGACTGTCGAGAACCTTCCCTTTAATTCCTGCACCAAACCGCAATGGGGCAACAGTCAGCCTTACCTGATCTAGCACTTCGGAAAGATCGGGAACATGACCCGGAATATGGACACGGTCACTGGCAAGACGCCGGATCGGTTCCGGCGTGGCGCTGCCAACAAGATGGCAGATGATGTCCGGCGCCTGTTTCCACACCAACGGCATGATTTCGTCGACCAACCAGTGAGCTGCATCAACGTTGGGCGCATGAGCGAAATTACCGATAAAGGCGAGGCCGGCGCGCTTTTGGAATCCCGGTACACGTTTTTTGACCGGGACAGCCCACGGGACCTGCACAACGGTGGCAGACGGCACGTCCCGGCGCAGGAGATCCAGTTCTGCAAGAGAATGAGTCAGCACGACGTCTGCCTTTTTCGCCATGTCATATTCGGCTGCTTTCAGCCGTCGTGCTGTTGCGAGCAGTTCGGGACGGCCCTCAATGACAGCCTGACGGGCGACGCGAACATGATGCAGATCCGCAACCGCATAAACAACCCGGGTCCGGTGCTGGGTCTGGCGAACAAGGGTTATGTAACGCGATGCCACATGTTCCCGATGGAGGTAAACAACGTCGTAGCTGTTGGCATGCCGCGTCAGAACCTCTTCCACCGAATTATAAAATGGCACGTTGCAAAGCATGACGTCCGGAACAGGGAAGGGAGCCCGCGTTCCCATCCCGTCAGCGGCGACAAAGGTCACCTGATACCCCAGAGTTTGCAGGGTTCGGACATGCGACAGAACAGCCACTGATCCGGCGTCCCGCTGGCCGTCCGGCAGGGCGCTGTCGATGACCAACGCTTTCGGGGCTGGGGTAACGGGTTCAGTACATCCTCGTCTGGCGAGTTGCCGGTTCAGCGCCATACGGGTGTGGTCTGTGGCTGTATCTGCTCGCACCTGCTTCAGGCGATCGACCTGCTCCAGCAGGAAGGACAGGACATGGTTCTGTGTTTCGAGGCTTTCTGCCGACGAGACTGCGGTCTGCACCGCTTGCTCCAGATCCGGATCAAAGCTGTCTGCGGATGGCAGAATAGCGGGCGCACCCAGCAGAGAGCCATTGACGGCCCAGCGTATCTCGATGGTGTGCCGCGTCAGCGGAGAGAGGGGCGGGAGCAGAAGAAGGTCGAACCCGCAGCCTTCAGGACCCTGTCCAGCCTGCAACACATCGGGGCGACGCCCGTTTGCGACCGTGCTGGCACGAAGCTGGCCATTGACCACGATCTGAAGGGGTACGGGCACTTTCGGGGTGGCGGGGTTATAGGCCCAGCCTGCAATCCGGTCCCGCGACACGAGATCAACCCAGCCGCGAAGAGAGTTCGGAGAAGCGGGGTGAGTGGTTCGAGTTTCGGCCTGCGTTTCAACCACAGGTTCAAGGCCCCAGGGAGCATGTCCTAGCTGACCTGTTCCGTGCAGTGGCTGAACATCAATCATATGGCGCCGGTGCGGAGACAGGCCACCGGGGACAATGAACTGGAAACCACACGCCATCCCGACATCCTGTCGTGTCAGATCGGCCATGATGGCCCCAATACAGATACCATGATCCAGAATGCGCAGATGAACAGGTTCGGGGCTGTCAGACCACCGCGCCCATCCCCTGATTTCCGTGTGGGTCACAGCATCCAAATAGCCTGCCAGATGTCTCGAACCTGACGATTTTTCCGTGTTGTCTGGCCCATCTGTCTGGTTCAGACGATTTCGAATAGTTTCAAGAAGAACACCTTCTTCAACCCGCGGGGCACAATATCGGACCGGTTTTTTCTGGGTGTCGGGATACAGCGCAGCGTATTCCGGGGCATTGTGGAACATGCCGCGTGAGGAATCATCGACAAAGCTTTCCGCAGGCGCGCCTTCGGCCAACAGGATATCATGGCTCTCAAGCTCAACATGAAAATACCGGACACGATCAACCTGTTTTGCCTGCCGGATGGTCTGGCCGTTGACCAGCAGAACCGCCGGAATCAGGACGTCATCGATGAACATTGCATGCCGCGGGGAGACCCAGAGATCGCGTCGTGGCAGGTCGTTACCCAGAGACCCGGCTGTAAAAATGACAGGCAGAACAGAGGGGTTTCGGGAGGCAAAACGTCCGGAGTAGCTTCGGTGGTCAATCCAGTGGATGGGGCGTGTCTCCCCGGATGCTGTCATAACCCGGTCACCAATTTGCAGCGCTTCTACGGGGGTATCGCCATGATCGGTGGTGATCAGGGTCCCGGCGCAATAACAGGGTGTGCCATCATCAACCTCCAGTGTGGCCAATGTGCCGCCATGTCCATCGCTCGAGAGAACGAAATGCTCGCCTGTATACTCTCCGTCCAGTGTCACGGATGAGGTGACACCCTTGGCTGTGACGTCAAGAATAGGGTCACCCACGATCCGGGCTGTTGCAGCATCGTCCAGTTCAGAGCAGAAAAATCGAGACTGCCAGGGTAACGATCGTGACGCCTGCAAACTTCAGGTGCTTGAACAGGGTGGCGACATCTGCCTGATCGCGGCTGATGCGATCCAGGGCTTCGGCCAGTACGATGGTGAATTCGCTGCGTTGCGCGTCCTGCAAGAGAGTCTGGATGCCGGGGCGCAGGATCATGCTGGATCCGGAGATGCCTGCGTCCTTATAAGCGCTGGCGACCTTCCACTTTTCGCGTTTGGCGTGCTCGCGGCAGATGCGGAACTGATCTTCGATCGAGGCTGACGTGCCCCCCTTTTTGTATCCACTCAAAAGGAGAGTTCCCGTTTTTTATGGCTTGGGGTTGATGGGATGACAAGGGTCTCGGGGGCATGCCCCCGAGACCCTTGTCTGGCGATCTGATCCGGTGTCCTGCCATCCAGTTGGGAATGGGGACGCACCGTATTGTAGTCTTCCTGCCAGTCAGCCAGAACCAGTCGGGTATGGCTGAGGGAGGTGAACAGCGTCTCGTTGAGGCATTCATCCCTCAACCGGCCGTTGAAACTTTCGACAAAGCCGTTCTGTTGCGGTTTCCCGGGGGCGATATAGTGCCATTCAACCTTCATCTCATCGGCCCATTTCAGGATGGCATGGGATGTGAACTCCGTCCCGTTGTCGCTGACAATCATGAGAGGTTTGCCATATCGCTCCACCAGAACCGTCAGTTCCCGCGCCACACGTCCGCCTGACAGCGATGTGTCGGCAACCAATGCCAGATTCTTGCGGCTGAAATCGTCGATAACAGCCAGAATGCGGAACCGGCGACCACAAATCAGGGCATCCGAGACAAAGTCCAGGCTCCAGCGCTGCCAGGGTTCCTGAGGAATGGTCATGGGAGAGCGCGTCCCCAGTGCCCTCTTGCGGCCACCCCGATGGCGGACTTTCAGCCCCTCTTCCTGGTAAAGGCGGAACAGCTTCTTGTGATTGGGACTGAAGCCTTCCCGCGCCAGAAGATACCCCAGGCGGCGATAGCCAAAGCGGCGTCGTTGGTCCGCCAGTTCCCGCAGGCGCTGGCGCAGGGCAGCATCGTCCGCTCCGGTAGAAACATACCGCGCGACACGCCTGGCAACACCAACAAGCGCACAGGCACGGCGTTCACTCAGGGCCAGAGCCTCCCGTATATGTCGGACCGCCTGCCGTTTCGCGACAGGCGTTACCACTTTTTTCCAACGATTTCCTTCAGTGCCGCATTATCCAGCATGGCATCCGCCAGAAGACGTTTCAGGCGGCCGTTTTCATCTTCCAGCGCCTTCAGCCGTTTGGCTTCCGATATTTCAAGACCACCATAGCGGCTCTTCCATTTGTAAAACGTCGCATCACTGATCCCGTGTTTGCGGCAAAGATCAGTGACCTTCAGCCCAGCCTCCTGTTCCTTCAGGATCCCTATGATCTGCTCTTCCGTAAAGCGACTGCGTTTCATCCGTCCGTATCCTTCTCGATCGGACTCTACTTTTAAATGGTTACATTTTCGGGGGGCACGTCAAACCCGGAGGAGCACGATATTACACCGGAACAGGACGCGGATATCACTCAGGTAGAACCAATACTGGAAAACATCGATCCAGATGCCTTTCTGGCTGACAGGGCGTATGACGCCGACCGGCTGAAAGAACGCGGGATTACCCCGGTTATCCCGCCAAAATGCAACCGAACGACACAACGCGAAACGGATTTCTCTCTTTAGGCGGAACGTAATCTTGCCGATTGGTTCTTCAATAAAATCAAACAGTTCCGTTCTATTGCACTCCGCCACGATAAACTGAAATCCACTTTTCTCGCAGCAGTTCAGTTCGCCTCAATCATCATCCTGCTTGACTGACGACACGCAGTAGAGGAAGCGGAGAGCTAATAAGAATCAATAATCCATCCATTATTAACACGTCTGAAAATTGGTGATGAAAAGCAACTCAGGATTGGAAACGGAAAACGATTTTTCCAGCGGTTGCTTTGCGTCATAACACACAGAGCAGCGTACGGCGTGGCACCAGCCGCCGTGAGAATATCCGTGCCAGCAGAGAGAGAGGTTCCTGTACTGATAACATCATCAACGATGATGATCCGTTTTGCGGCCTGGACTAGAGGAAGAAGATTTGGGTCCAGATAAAGTCTTTTTGCTTTGCCCGGGCTGGTTATGGAAGAAATAGGAACGGAAAGTTTCTCATCGTACCAGAATTTACGAGAGGTGCTGAGTGGCACATACCGTTCCAGCCCGCTGTGTCTCGCAACATAGGCAGCCAGCCCCAAACCAAGAGTAGGCATGCCGACGACCAGATCAGGCTTGATTTCTTCCGCCAGACGCCCCAGACCAGCACATATCGCATCTGCTACCTGAAAGGATGTCTGGTTGACCAGCAGCGATGCAACCGCCAGTTCACCGGAAGGAAGAGGGCGAAGTGGCAGGTCCAGCCTGTGGCGCCCCAGAGAAACTCTGTAACGGTCTGTAAAGGGAGCCTCAAGATCAACGTCAGGCGCAAAAGTCTGCCAGAAGGACAGGGTGCTCATGCGGCGTCTTCAACAAACGCGGTCAATAACCTGACTGCGCGTTCAAGAGCATTTTCGTCAATATCAAAAAGGCTGGAGTGGTGCGGAGCTGCAATATCGGCTCCGATAAGGCAGTAGCCAGCGTCGCCACCGCATTGCTGCACACGCTGCATCATGAAGGTTGCATCATCTCCACCACCAATCGGCCAGTTAGAGACAATAGTGCCTGTCTTCGTAGCAAGAGCCGCTGTTTCCAGCCTTGTCATAATGGCGAGATCTGATTGTGCACTGATGGCGTTGCCGTAGAGATCAATCTCCACATTAACATCCTGTGTCAGACCGGCGCCCTCAAGTGTGCGTCTTGCTCCTTCTGTCAGGCGCTTGAGCCCTTCACTGCTGGCTGCACGTATTTCAAGCTCCAGATAAGCCCGGTCTGCAATAACATTGCGCGTTCGACCCGCCTGTAGCAGTCCAACATTAATCCGCGTATCGGATTGGCCGTCACGAGGCAAAGCGTACAGCCCAGCAACTGCAAGAGCTGCTGCGAGAAGGGCGTTTCGTCCCTCTTCAGGGCACATGGCAGCATGCGCTGCCCGACCCGTGAAAGTGACATTCCACTTTTCGGCCCAAAGAAATCCATCAGCCGTTAATGCAATCTGCCCGCTGGGGAGTTGGCACCCCAGATGGCTGGCCAGAAAAATATCGACATCATCTAGCAAGCCACTCGCGACAATCGGTTGTGCGCCGCGTCCTCCTTCCTCCGCAGGCTGGAAGATAAGGCGTACTGTGCCGTTCCATCTGGCATCGGGTTGCGCTAGTTTTTCCGCAACAGCAAGCCCGATAGCTGTGTGACCATCATGGCCGCAGGCATGCATACGCCCCTCATGAATGGAAGAAAAACCCTGGGTGTTTGGAGGATGCTGGTCAGATTGTGATTCATGAACTGGCAGAGCATCCATATCAAAGCGTAAAGCCAGAACAGGGCCTGGTCCCCTCTGGAGTTCACCACAGACAGCGGTTTGTCCACCCGGCATTCTGTTCAGCCATCTTTCATCCGCTCCGGCCTGAAGCGCAGCCTCTTTTGCTGCAGTGACTGCCTGATCTGAGGGCAAACCACGCACACCATCCATGTACATGATTTCTGGTCCGGCTTTTACGGTGTATCCCAGTTCAGACAGGCGTTTTGCGACAATTGCGGCCGTTCGGTATTCAAGAAATGCGGTTTCTGGAAACCGATGGAATTCACGGCGCATTGCAGTAACGTCACGGGGAAAATCCATCAGACGTCGTCCAGAACCATCGTGGAAAAAACGTCTCCTGTCATGCCATCAGCAATGCCCAGATCTGTAACATGTGGTCCCGGATTACAAGCCAGAGAAGCTCCCGTGACAAGCTTTATCATGCTGGTTGGTCCATTCCATGTGGTGGCGTTCGCTGCGGCATCCCGCACGTCAGTAAAATGTTTGCTGACTATTTCGAGATTTTCAGGGGACAGAAGTCCACATACGGGGAGCGCGACGTGTACTAGGTGCTTGTCGGCTTTTGCCACGGCCATACCCCCGCCGCTGGCAATAAGAGTGTTGGCGACACGCGCCATCTCTTCCGGGTCCCGCCCGAATACGGCCAGGTTATGACTGTCATGGAGAATAGTTGTGCCAATTGTGGCTGACCAGTCTCCCCATCCTTCGAGAACACCAAGCCCCGGAGGCGAATTATCACCATAGCGATTGAAAACAGCCATAAGAGCGGTATCAGGGGGGAGAATAAGATACCCGTCTTCTAAATCTATCTCCCGTTCGCCCCAGTGAGTTGTACGGGGTATGCTCACGGTTCTAATTTTAACTTTAGATTTCTCTGTATGAGGAATTTTAAAGTCAGAACTCGTGACAGATGTGCGCTTGACAGTATTCACAGGCATGCCGGGCAATTCCGGTGGCAGCGTGGCAATCAGCGTTCCACGCGACGCGACATGAACACCAGAAGCAAAGACATCCTGCGGTGTAAAATCAGTCAGATTATCAAAAACGACCAGATCAGCACGACGACCGGCAGCGACAAGGCCGAGATCACGGCGTTCCAAGCGTTGAGCTGTATTCAACGTCGCGCATCTCAGGACGTCCAGCGGGTTCATACCCAAAGCAACAAGGCATCTGAGATGATGCACCATGCCGCCACGTCGTAGCAGATCATCGGGAAAGACATCATCTGTGCAGAGTGTCACAGTCTGAGGAACCATACCCAGCTCTTCAAACGCTGCTACAGCTTCAGGGAGAATGTTCTCGTGTGAGACTCTCAGCTCCAATGTCATACCAGATCGGAGTTTTTCCAGAATATCGGTTTTGCTGGTCAGCTCATGGTCAGATTCAATGCCTGCCGCCATGAAGGCCTGAAGGTTTTCTCCTGCAAGATTGCGGGCATGGCCACAAACGAGTTTGTCGCTTTTAAGGCCCGCATTGACAATGGCCGTCATGCGCGGAGCGTTATTCACGACGCCCCGCATGTCCATAACTTCAGCAACGCCTATAATTTCTGGCCAGGACAACATTTCAGCCATTGCGGTTGCGTCAAAATCTGCACCGGACCGTTCGAGACCGGGAGCGGACGGTACGCAGGAAGGTGCTTCTACCAGAATACGCAACGGGAGGCCTTTTGAGGCCTCAATTGCCCATCTGACTCCCGGCAAACCGCTAACATTCCCGATTTCGTGCGGATCCCAGCATATGGTCGTCGTGCCTTGTGGCACCACCGTCTGCGCATAGATACGCGGCGTCACCATGGAGCTTTCAATGTGTACGTGAGAGTCAATAAGCCCCGGAGCAAGAATGGCGCCTTTCAGGTCAAACTGCTGTGTTGCATCCTGGCGCTGACCTGTTGGGTGCATGCTGGCTATAAGAGGACCAACCAGTCCGACATCTGCGTAGCGAAGCTCTCCGGTTGCAACATCTGCCACACGCCCATTGCAGAGGAGAATGTCAAACGGTGCACGCCCGCAGGCAGCATCCACTGCGCGCCGGCGGAGTTCTGGTTCTGCGAGGGAGCAGGTGACATCAACCATGCGTGTTCATCCGGTTGGCTGCTTTCACAAAGGTTTTGAGAAAGCGGGCCTTGTCAACTGCGGTGACGATTGTAACTGGACGTTCCCCGATATGAGGGCGCGTGCTTTCCGGCCAGACATGAGCGTAGCCGTAGTTTGGCCCATGGGTCAGATCAACATCCATGTAAGCCACGACCTTGTCGGTCACCAGAGCTGGATCAACAGAAATAGCTGCGGCCAGTTCATCCCACATGGGTTGTGGATGGAAATACTGGCGCAGATAGTCGGCAACAGGACCAACTGTGCGTGTTGCCTGATCACGGATTTCCGCTGTCATGCGAATGGCGTTAGCAACGCCCCCCACTGACACAACCTCAGGGAAGGGTGCTTCCAGAGTAATGCTGGCCGCCTCCGGGTCAAACATGAAGTTGAAGTCTGTGTAGTAGTCTGCGCTTTGCGTAACCTGTGAAAGGTTACCGTCTACAATGGCCCCCATAAAGACAAGGCGGCGACACAAAGAAGCAAATTCCGGATCCAGCTTGATAGCAAGAGCAATATTTGTCAGTGGTCCCGCAGCCAGAAGCGTGATCTGGTGTGGGTGCGCATGGACCTGCCGTATCAGAAACAGGGCGGCTGTTTCGGAAGAGAGCTTGCGGTTTGGCATGCCTTCTTTCAGAGGTTTGACCGGCGGCTGAAAATCCGGGGCGTCACCGCGCCATGCTCCTTTCCATGGCATTTTGCCGTTGGATTTTTCCCATGCCAGAAGCCGGGCGCGGGAGTTGACCAGAGGCTGAGTGGCACCGGGAACGACTGGGAGTGTCTCTGGACTTCCGGCAATTTCCAGGAAACGGGACAGGTGTGCTGCGGCCTCATTTTCCCATCCATCTCCGACCACAACAGTAAAGCCCAGCACGGTTGCCTTATCTGGTTGCCCAAGAAGCGGAATAACGGACTGAATGTTGGTTCCACCGGGCCCTGCAAAATCATTATCAATAATAATGTAATTAGGGTCTCCGGGTGTCTGCGCATGGCCATGAAGAGGGAGCAGAATAAACAGCCCAGCCAAAAAAGTTGAAAACCGTAATTTTGAAAGCATGGCTGAATTCCCTTCAAGCGTGGTGGCCGTGCATGTGGGCAGAAACAATAAAGAACATGATGAAAATGACGCAAAGCCCCCACACAACGGGAGAGATAGTGCGGGCGCGGCCTGTAGCAAGAGCCATTGTCGTATAGGACAAAGTACCAATTGCCATGCCGTTGATGAGGTTGCCTGTCAGAAGAGCGGTTAGAAAGGTGAGGGCGGCAGGAGCACTCTCCTTCATATCTGACAGATCAAGATGGCGGACGCCTGAAACATCATCATACCGACCATCAACAGAGACGGGGCCGTTGCCTGTGGCGGAATAATCATGAAAAGGGGCCATAAAAACAGGGCTGCAAAAAAGCCCCCCGCAATTACCAGAGCTGTCAAACCGGTACGCCCGCCTGCATGTACACCCGTGATAGATTCAGAATAAACGGTGACAATGGATGTGCCGAGAAGAGGGGCCAGAATACTGCCGGCAGCATCTGTCACAAACGCCTCGCGTGCACGGGGGATCTGTCCGTTTTTTGAAACCATGCCCGTTGCAGTGACGACGCCGAGAAGATTAGCCAGTGTTCCAAACAGTTCTGTACACAGGAAAAAGAACAGCATGGGCAGTACATAAAGGAAGTTATGCACAAGATAGAGCGGTTCCAGATGGAAGGCTGTGGCATAGGGCCACTGTGCAGGGCAAAAATATGCGCAGGCCAGTGTGTGAGAGTGCCACCTTTTCCATCAGGTAAAAAAAAGTCCGGCAACGGTGAGTGCTATAATGGAAAGGATTAACGCGCCGGGAATACGCCTGACCACCAGAACGGGTGTGAGAATAAAACCCGCCAGCGTCATGAGGACTTTCGGACTGCTGATCGACCCCATGGTGACAAATGTGGACGGACTGGCAACCACAAAGCCGGAATTACGCATGCCGATAAACATGATGACCAGCCCCACGGCGACCTGAATGCCAATACGCAAGGTGTCTGGAATATCATGTGCAATGCGCTCGCGGATGCGTGTCAGGCTCATGATCATGAAGATCACACCCGTCAGGCAGACGAGTGCCAGCGCCGCCTGCCACGGCACACCCATTTGCTTGACCAGAATGATGGCAAAGACGACGTTTGACCCCATTGCAGGCGCAACGCCAAGCGGGAGGTTGGCCAGCAGGCCCATCAGGGTGGTACTGAAAATGGCAATAAGGCATGTCGCGCTTAGAACGCTTGCGCGGTCCATGCCCGCTTCTGCCATAATCATCGGGTTAACGGCGACGCAATAAACCATGGCCGCAAATGTGGTCAGACCAGCCACAACTTCACGACCAACGGTTGTTCCGCTGTTCGTGAGTCCAAAAAAACGATCTAATCTGGGATATTGCATAAGATTCAGAGGTCTATCTTGGCGGTGGCAAGAGCGGCAAAGCTGCCAGCGACATAATAAGTGGGCGACCCTTGCGAGGCGATAGTGCTGCCGTAAATGCCGCGGGTAGCTCTGGAGGACGCGGCAATGCCTGCAACCCCGGAGAGATATTTGTTATCCCCCACATTCATGAAGTTCAGACGGATTTCCGGTCGTGTGTTCAGGATTTTCGGGGCGCGGTAGCCAATATTCATATCAGCACTCACATAGCCCGGCATCGCCTGATCATTCATGAAGGTTGAAAACTGGCGACCAACATATTTGACGGAAAATCCGGCAAAATACGTGCCATCATCATAATCCAGCCCGACAGAAGCCTGTACCTGCGGGCTGCGTACAGCCATTTTGCCAGCAGTGGCAGATAGTCGGAGTCTACCCGGTAATTATTATCGATTGTGGCATGCAGATATTCGGCAGAGACATAAGGATGGAGATGGTGCCAGGGGCGCAGGCCGATTTCAATATCCACGCCGCGGGATGTCTGACCGCCGGCGTTAATGTTCTGCGTGATCTGGGCATTGTTCACAGTAACCTGTGTGGCAACCTGACGGTTTGTGAAATTATAGTTGAAGAACGTGATAGATCCATTCACAAGGCCACCCTGATAGCGATAGCCGATTTCTTCCGAAATTGAGTATTCAGTTTTCTGGCCGGTATTAGCCTGTGTTGCGATTTTCCCCGTGGTTGCGCTGTATGTATTATAAAGCGCATTAAGTGTGGGGGTGCGGAAGTTAGTGGCGACATCGGCAAAAATCTGACTGTGATCGTTTATACGGTAGCGTGCGCCGAGGTTAGGCGTTGCAACTGCCACATTCATGCCGGTGCGATATTGTGCTCCGGGCAAATAGTTGTAGCCAATGCGGCTGACCATGGATTCCTTGATGCCGGCCTCAACGCGGAGGCGGTTATTGAGGGCGTTAAAAGTATCTCCAAAAAATAGCGTATTGACGCGGGTAATGGTCAGATTGTCATAACTCGCCAGACGGGTGCCGTCAGAAAGCTTTACGTTCCCCAGATAACCCCAGACATTCGCCGGACCACCATTCGCGCCGACCTCGCTGTAAGGATTGACCATTCGCTCACGTGACCAGTCAAACCAGTATCCAAAAACAAGAGTATGCCTGCCCAGATTATAATGCACTTTGGATACCAGGCCGGGGCGATAGACATATGGTGTGCCGAACGGTGTATACATCATGACCTTGTCGGTCGTGGTCCCGTTTCCGTTCAGATCCATGCTGTATTTCTGGGTGCCGGAATAAATCGCATTTTCCGACATGAGAGAGGCGGAGGCAATTGTTCCGGAATTCCAATAGAAATACGGCGTGAAGTCAAAGCCCAGCTTGTCATTAATGACAATATTCTGAGGCGCGCTCAGGATCAGAACCCGATAGGGGCTCTGATGCAGCTTCCAGTATTTTGTATCGGTGGGAGAAAAATTTTCGCTATAGTTGGCGTGCCTTCCGTATTCCTGCCATGCTGACAGGCTCGGGTTGAGATAAGCCACTTTCATGGAATCATCGAACGTGACAGCCACAGTGCTGCGACTGCCATTGTCCCAGTCTTTCACCAGTTTGGCGTCCACATGCTGCTTATGGTCATCACCCGCGCCGCGAAAATGCGGTTCTTCCAAGTGAGACCATGCGACAAACGCCCGCATTCCGGTATTTCCGATGTCCCCGCTTTGCAGCCGGACATATTCCCGATGGGTATTGTAAGAACCAAATGAACCGGCAATCGTGGCGCCCATTTTGTGAGATGGTTCAATCAGCTTCATTGTCACAATACCACCTGATGCTCCGATAACCGGAGAGTCCATATTGGCGGACCCCTGCTGCATGGTGACTTCGTTCAGGTTTTCGGAATCAACCCATTCGGTGGGAAACGCCATATAGGAACCGATATCATTCAGCGGAGCCCCCTCCACGGTAAAACCTATCTGATCACTGTTCATGCCGCGGATTGTCATATTACCACTGACCATCCAAATGGGTCGGCGCTGGCGACGTTGGCGCCGGGGAGATTGCCTAAAAGCTTGAATACGTTTGGCGTCGGAGCCTGCTTGGCAATGTACGCTTGTGTAATCTCACTGCGCGATTTCGTGCCATTTTGAGGCACCATTCGGCCGCCTGCCACTGTTCTTGCGGATACAAGAATATCTTCGGCTTTAGAGATTTGCGGTTTTGCGCTCTTGCTAGCGGAGTGAGAATGGCGTTTCTCTCTGCTGTGGTTTGTGGGTGTATACGGCGCAGCATACGCTGCCACCCAGAAGAGGTTGCCAACAAGGGCTGTACTCAGAAAGGTTAAAGCGCGCATGAAAGAAACTCTCGAACGATACGGAAGAACCCGGAACGCCGGGCAACCTTGCAGATTGAGACAAAAAAGCGAGAGAAGGATCAACAAAGACGTATTGTGTTGTTATAAGACGTCTTAGCTAAATCGTTTTCCGATCCTTTTCAATACAAAATCGAAATATTTATGGGATTTTTTATGCCGGATGCTCTCTTCTCCGCCTATCTGGAACCGAATGACCCAACCCCGCTCTATCTGCAGGTTGGCCACCATATTTCCGGCTTGATCGGTAAAGATGAGCGGTTCATGGACAGACTGCCGTCCGAGGCCGAGCTATGCCGGTTGTATGGTGTCAGTCGTATTACAGTGCGTCAGGCGCTGTCATATCTGGCAAAAAGAGATGTAATTGTAAGGCAGCACGGGAGAGGAACATTTGTCGGGGCGGTGCATCGGCCGGGGCGCCAGAAGACCATTCATTCCTTTTTTGAAATTCTGGCAGAGAAAGGGCTGCGTCCCCGAATGACGCTTCTGGATTATCGAATGCAGGCCCCACCAGAGGACGTGGCAAGAGGGTTTGGCGAACAAGGAGACGTACTATTTATTCGGCGCGGATATCGTTCTGCAGAAGGCCCCCTCGGCGTAACGGAGGTTTTTTATCCGGGCCATCTTGCCAAAATGGTGACACCTGAACTTGCGGGCAGCAAAACGTCAGCTGCTATTTTAAAGGATATCTTCAAATTTCAGATAAGCCATGCCGATATATCTATCGGTCTGACACAGGCTGCTGATGATGTGAGTGAGTGGCTGAATATTGCAAGAGGATCTGTACTGCTGAAGATCAAACGTGTTACGGCCTGCAAAGGGCAGGGCATATGTGAGTATAGCCGACTACTTGTAACAGAAGGAGCGGCCGATTTTCAGATTAAAGCTGACGGTGAAATGCTTAGTGAAGGCATGTTACATGACTAAGAGATCAAACACTTTTTTTTCGTCTCATACCCCAAGGATCGAAAGCAGTTCCATGAGAATGTTCTGTTTTCTATCGTAATTATCATCTGTTTGATGAAAACCTACATAAGTAGAAGTTTTTTGGTGTTTGTTTTTAGATCCTGACTCTGTTGGCTCATGCGAGACGGTATCGCTCACTGGTGCAATCTGGTGTTGATTTTTGACAGTCCGTATCTGATGTGTGAAATGGAGATATGGCTTAAAAGAGAGTTTCTGGAAAGTGTGAAATTAATTTTAGAAAATCAGACGCATAACTTTATGTTTTTTCCTCTACTTTTTTACGGATGCTCCAAAGCATACGACGCCGCAACCCGCTGACAGGGCGGATAAGAAACCAGTATGGCGTGAAGTGCTGTCTGGCCGCCTGCAGCCAAAAGCCCGGACCTTATTATCCGGGCTTGGTCCTGTCAGGTTCAGAACGCAATGTTTACGGCTGTACTAAGAACCACTGCATCTTTAAAGACTGTGGTTCCGCCAACATGATTTACGTACTGAAAATCAGGCTTGATGGTGAATCCTTCCATGACATGAAAGCCATAATAGGCCTCATAAATGGCCTCATGCCCCTGAATACCGTAGGGCACGCCATAATTTGCGCCGGGAAGAGGGAGGTTTGCGGAGGCCGCTGCTTCCTGAGATAAAATGGCGGAGCGGCTGAATTTGGACCAGAGAAAAGCGATCCCAACGCTATCCAGCGGGCGCTTCCATAATGCACCGGTGTCCATCAGTACCGTTGTAAAACTATGGCTGATCTGGGATGTCTTGCCAGAACCCCATCCAAAATAGCCCCCCAGAATGAGCCCGTTCATTTCACCGGGGCCGTGCCGGACGAGCATCTGGTCAGCCAGCACCCAGACTGAGGTCTGGCCACTTTGTTTGCGGGCTGGCTGGCCGGTCAGAACCCATGGAGCCCCATTGATATCCTCATAAAGGTCATTGTAGCGGGAGTTATCATACATAATGCCGACTTTATAATGACCGATCAAATGATTACGCCCGAATTCTGGAATCCACCCAGCCTCGAACTGAGAAGACAGCTTGCCAAGACGATCCTGCCCCCATGACCAGCCGGAAATTCCGCCATTATAGGCATGAGGAGAGACGGCAAAGAGGCCGCCCATCAGATAGAACTGCCGGATGGGCATCACACGCAGGATGCCGCCGATATTGCCTGAAGGCCAGCCACGACCTCCTGTCATGAATTTGGTGGGGGATTCTCCGCCACACAGCCACACATTCATAAAGTTACAAACCCATGGCGAGTTCTGGAAAAACGCGCCGGGCGGAATCCACCCAACGGCAAGATCAATTTTGCGTTGTAGCCACGCTTTTTCAAAATATGTCCAGACCAGATGCGCGACAACATTGCCGCGGCTCCCGTAAATCTGCTGGACCTGATTGCTGTTATCGCCATACAGGCGGCTGAGATTGGTGCCGTGCCCGTTAACAACGAGCATATGGAGCCATAAATCGTCAGACCAGGAACTTGCGTGCAATAGTTTCTGCCAGTCGACATCCAGTGTCGCACCGACTTGCCCGGCATTGCTGTAAGCCCGCCTTTTACCGCCTGAAACATTGCCTGCAATATCTTCATACACATCCAGCGCGAAATAAAGTCCGCGTTTTTGCAGCCATGGCTGAATTCCACCCCAGTCTCCGAACAGATGCGTTGTCCCGTAAGGCGGGCCAAATGACGGCGGGCCATAAGAAGCCTGTAAAAATCCGGGAATTTCCTGATAAAGCGGGACCGTAGGCTGAGTTTCCCCAAACGGGGTTGGGTTGGAAACAAACGGTTCCTTGGGTGCGGGTGCTCTGTTCCCGATAACGCCCTGAAGCCATGAGGGAGTTTCTGTTTTTTTATCCGGCTGTGCGGCGGCTGGAGGTTTAGCGTGGTCTTTTGGTGATGCGGCACTGGACTCCAGCACTTCCGTTGAAGCTGGTGTATCCTGCGCCATAGCGGGGGGAGAGAACCCCGGCTGCCAGCCTGTCAGACAGAGAACAGTAAACAGACAGGCGACATAAACAGAGCGCACGGCACCGAAGCTCTGTCTGGTTTTAGTAGGTGTGATATCCAGTTCTGAGACACTGCGCATAGTATTGTTCCCCGGGAATGGTTTTGATCACAGCGGAACAAAAAATAATCCCGCCTGTTATCAAAGCATTCGACGTCTTTGTTTTTATTTTTCTCTTTGGAACAGTCTGAGGCCCCGCTTCCGGGAGAACCGGGGTACCTTCGCATTTTAGGCGTCGTATCGTGTCAGGTTCGGCATCTATGTCTCCGGTATTGTTTCTTCATCTCTGGACGCGGATTATGGCCTGAGGGCACGAAAATGCTTTCTCAGGATAAGGCTTGCGAAGAATGTTATAACAATCGCGTAGACAGCCAGAAGCAGAAAAGATGTCAGGCCGGGCAGATGCGCGATCAATTGTCCGACAACAAGCGGCCCTGCGACACCCCCAGCCAGAGCTGCACAGACAAGAGTGGGGCCTGTTTTCTTATTTTTTCCCAGCAGCGAGGAACCGAAAACAAAGAAATTTGGAAAAATGCTCCCGATGAAAAATCCTGATAACGGATAGGTTATGGTCGGAAGAATGCCAGCAGAGGCCAGAAACAGCAGAACAGCAGTCCCGACAAAGCCAGCAATGATCATCGGTGCCGTCGGGAAACGGTGCCCTGCAAAGCTGAGGGCAATGCGCCCGCTGAGGAAGAATACAAAAAACAACGAGAGAGCGTTGGCGGCCATCACATCAGAAAAACTGCCGTTAACGAGAATAGACGGCCCCAGCCCGATCAGACAGGCTTCAATGGCTGTTCCTGACGCCCCAATAAACAATGTTGCAAAAGACGGGCGGAATACAGTGGAAGCTTCGGTCACTGCTTCGTGATGGTGAGGAGGAGCTGCAAATTGGAAGGCAAGAAGAAACGGAAGAGCCAGCCCAGCGGAGAGAAGAGCGAAGCTGACTGTGGATGATCGCGCCAGTGCCACGAAGGCAAGGGGCGCCATAATTGCTCCGCCACCAAACAGGGCATTGACCAGGCTCACCATTGAAGGGCCGGAGGTTCCGAAGCTTTCAAGTAAGCGTGAATTTACCAGCGCCAGACTGGCGCCGTAGCCTGCCCCGAATGCAAGAGAGCCAAGCAGAGTTAAGGGCCAGCCCGGCTGAGCCGCCATCAGGCCCGTTCCGGCCACAAGAAGACCAAAAGCGAGTTTGATGAAGTCCTTCTGACCACAGAAGAAAAGAGTGACGACCCCCGCCAGAGCACCGACCATTGTGCGGTAACGATCATGCTTGCTGAGGCTATGGAAAGCCCAAATATCTGGCGGAACTCAGGAACACATGGCCCAAGAAGTGACTGCCCGGCTCCCATCAGAATGAAGGCAAGAACACTTCCCGCGAAAAGCGTTTTGTTTTTTTTGATCGCTTCAATCATTGGCACGACTTTCATTTTTGCGCCGTCACACTTCGTGGAGGATGCGAAGCGTCTGCGGCATTCTTGTTTGGCATCGTGAGAAGCGATTCTTTACATAAGTCTATATCAATTGACAATTGTAAATGCTGTGTGGTTAGTTTCGGGCAGGGCAGACAGCGGAGAAGTTGCCATGGCAGAAGCCGAAAAGAAAAAATCATCCCCGTTTGTTCGTGAGCGGGTATGGGAAAAAATAAAAAACATTGGCTCACCGGACGTTCTTATCATTGGCGGCGGTGTGAACGGCGTCGGGTTACTGCGTGATTTATCGCTGAACGGGGTTTCCGCTGTGCTGATTGACACAGGAGACTTCAGCGCCGGTGCGAGTGGCGCTTCGAGCCGCATGGCGCACGGCGGACTGCGCTATCTTGAAGGGCGGGAATTCAGTCTGGTGCGTGAATCAGCACGCGAAAGGAACATGCTGCTGCATGATGCGCCACACCTCGTAAAACCTCTTGAGATTGTAGTGCCGGTTACAAACCTGTTTGCAGGCTTTCCAAAAGCTGCTCTTCGTTTTCTGGGGCTTTCCAAAAAAACAGGAAATCTCAGCCTTGTGGCTATAGAAATGGCTCTTGTGCTGTATGAGCGTTTTGGTGCGGTAAGGCGCGCTTTGCCGCGGCATAGTGTAACGCTTAAAAAGCGGTTTTTTCCTTCCGGCTTACCCACGACTGTAAAGGCGGTTGTCAGCTATTATGACGGGCAAATCGTCATTCCTGAAAACCTGATCATGGAAATGATTGAGGCGGCGATTGAGACGCCAGATGTGGCGGCAATTAACCATGTGGCATGGCAGTATAAGCAGGACGGGAGTTTCTCTGTTACTGACGATGTTTCAGGAGAAACAAGAGTTCTGCGGCCAAAAACGATTGTTAACGCAACGGGTTCTGCAATTGATAAGGTGAATACCACACTTGGAAATGCCACACAGTTTATTCGTGGTATCAAGGGAGCGCATCTGGTTTTGCGGCACGATGCGCTGCACGCCCGGATGGCACGCCGTGCGTTTTATTTTGATGATGGGCAGGGGAGAATGGTGATCTGCCTGCCTGTGCAGGACGTCATTCTGATTGGTACAACTGAAGTTGAAACCTCAGACCCTGCCGATCATAGTGTTTCCCAGAAAGAAATTGCGTATCTGCTCAATGCGCTCAACAGCCTGTTTGATGATCTGCACGTTACAGAAGACCATATTCAGTCAGTTACGAGCGGTATTCGCCCCCTTCAGGCCGGGAGTGGAAACGCAACGCAGGCGGCGCGAGATCATGCCCTGATCCAGACCGAGGCCAACGGTCTTCCTGTATGGTCTCTGGTGGGCGGCAAGTGGACAACATTTCGGTCCTTTGCAGAAATGGCTGCGGACGCGATTTTGGCGAGACTGGGCAAAACACGCAGCACTAGCACTGCGGACCGCCCATACCCGGGGGCCGCGAACGTGGATGCCACGTCCCTTGCAGGCAAAACTGGCGTGCCTGTGCAGCGAGTGACAGAATTACTGCGGCGATACGGCGCTATCACGTCTGAAGTGGCTGCATTTTGCGCAAGTCAGCCTGACAGTCCGCTGGAGAACGCCCCCGGTTATTCCCGGCGTGAAGTTGAATGGCTGACGCGCCACCGCATGCCTCTCACTCTGGAGGACATGGTGTTGCGTCGGATGAATATCGTCATGACGGGGCGTTTGACACGCGCCGCTTTGAAAGAGATTGCAACGATTATGGCCGCCGTTTTGGGGCATGACGCGGATTGGGTTGATGCGCAGATGGAAAAGTGCACCTCAGATTCACGCATTCTCTGGCGGGGAGGGAAATCATGATGTCTCATGATCAGGATGCTCTGCTGCTGGCAATTGACGCAGGTGGAACCGCGGTAAAAGTCGCGCTGTTTGATAGTCGGGGCGGGATAGTTCGCCTTCGCAATGCTGAAGTCACGACGAATCACTACCCGGACGGCAGAGTGGAGCGTGACCCCGATACATTCTGGCAGGCAACAGTGCGTGCCATTCGGGATGTTCTGGAGGGAGGTTTTGCAAAACGCCTCAAAGGTGTTGGCGGCACGGGCTTTGGAAATGGCGTTTTTCTGGTGGATGCTGAGGGAAGGCCGACACATCCGGGTATTGTGTCGGTTGATCATCGTGCGCAGCCAGTTGCTGATCGTATTCTCAAAAATAGAGAAGATCAGACCTTAGGCCAGATGAATGGCCACCGCCCATGGGGCGGCCAGACCCTGATCCAGCTTGTCGGGCTTTCAGAAAATCTGCCGGATGTCATGCAGGCCACGCGCTGGGCTTTGGCCTGCAAGGACTTTATCCGTCTCCGGCTCACAGATGCCGCATTGACCGATCCTTCTGACGCAAGCGGGGGAGGGCTGATGAACCTTCGGAGAAAAGACTACGCAACGGAGGCTTTTTCTCTTCTTGGGCAGTCAGGCCTTATGGAAAAGCTTCCAGAAATTGTTGCTAGTTCTGGCATAGCCGGAAGAATTAGTGCCCGGGCCGCGGCTGAAACAGGACTGCCGGAAGGCCTCCCTGTTGCCGGGAGTATGATGGATGTTGCGTCCTGCGCTCTGGGTGCCGGTGTGATCACCCCGGACCGGATGGTTATGATTGCGGGGACATGGGCAATCAACGGAATGGAAACAACAGGGTACGATACAGGGCAATATCCTCTGCTGAACATGCTATACCGGGATCATGCACGGCTGGTTGCAGAAGGAAGTCCCTCATCCGCTGCCAATCTAAGCTGGTATCTGAAGCACGCTTTAGGGGACCGCATCTCCGTTCCTGAGGCCCTGACTATTGCAGAAACCTGTCCTGTTGATGCGCGGCGTTGCTACTTCCTCCCTTATATTCACGGTCCAAACCCCTGGCAGGCGAGCTTTCTCCGCCTGAGTGCCACGGATAACGAGGCGTCCATGATCCGTGCCATCTGTGAAGGTGTTGCTTTTGAACATCGCCGTCATGCTGAGGCTCTTCTGAAATACGGAAACGGAGAATGGCCTGAGATGATCCGCCTGACGGGGGGCGCTGCAAGATCACCTTTCTGGGGGCAGATCTTTGCGGATGTATGTAACAAACCGGTCGAGATTGTTGATACGCCAGAGGTCGGCGCATTGGGTGGTGCAATCTGTGCTGCGGTCGCAGGCGGACTTTATGGCACGCTTGAAGAGGCCGTCGCGAAAATGAGCAGGGTCTCATGTCGGTTGGAGCCAGTTCCGGATCATGTCGCCATTCTTGAGGAACGATACCACGAATTTTCCCGGCTCGATCGGGGGATGAAAGCTCTGTTGTCCGCTGCATCCTGAAAAAATCATTCTCAAATTAAGGCAATCTGTGCAATGACCAAGAAAAACGAATACAAAAAAACACGTTTTTTCGAGAAAATCTCCCGTATCAGAGCCGGTGACTATAAAATCGGTGATTTCATGATCGCGGACGCCAAGGATGTTGACGTTGCTGGCGGAGTTCCATCCATGGGGCTTCGTCGTGACAGAGAAACCGGCAAAAGTGCTGGCTATCGCAACCGTCCGGAGTTTCTGCAACAGGTGCGCGACCTGATAAAGCAGGATGTTCTTGATATCATGCTGTCTTCCACAGCAACTATTGAGCAACTTGCTGACGAGGGTGCTTTTGAGAATAGTAAAATCATGCCAGCCTTTCGCGGCAATGAAGCTACTGACGCGTGGGTCGGTATTCGGGGAGGGCGGTATCGTGATTTTCCACCACGCCCATACCGGGGCGCTGCCCTTGAATTTGCCCGTGCCCCGCTGTGCCTGTACTCTCTGACATATATTAATGATGCAGAGCATGATGCATCCTCACTTGAGGCCTATGCGCGCTTTCGGGCAGATGCCCGGATGAACGGCAAAATGCATTTTCTGGAGGTTTTTAATCCTAATGTTGAGACGGGACTCTCCCCCGATCAGGTTGGTTTTTTCATTAACGATTGTGTGGTCCGCACACTTGCATCCCTGACGCGTCAGGAGAAACCCGAGTTTCTCAAGGTGGCATATAACGGTCCCGGATCTCTGGAAGAACTGGTGCAGCATGATCCGTCCATGGTGGTCGGCATTATGGGGGGAGGCGGTGGCACGCACCGAGATACGTTCGAACTTCTCGCTCAGGCTGAACGCTATGGCGCCCGTCTGGCGCTCTTTGGGCGTAAAATCAACGGAGCAGAGGACCAGTGCCTGATGATTACGTGGATGAGACGGGTGGTGGACCGAGAGATCAACTCCATAGAGGCCGTCCGCGGCTACCATGCCGATTTACAGCGTCAGGGCTGCGTTGCCGATCGCAGCCTTGAAAATGATTTGCAGATCACAGACAGTATGCTCAAAGACGCAGTTACAGAGACATGACGTATGGGAAGGCGGAATGCAGAGAGAGACTGGCCCTTCGGATAGGGTTATTGCTGAGACCGCTTGGCTCTACTACGTCAAAAATATGACACAAGGCGAAATTGCCACGCGCATGGGGCTCTCTCGCCCGACAGTTATCAGTTACATCAAGCAGGCTAAAGCGCGTGAAATTGTCTGTATCCGCTTATCCGGTGAGCATTTTCGTCTGAATGCAACGGCGGATGCCCTGACAGAGCGGTTTGGGCTGGAAAGTGCTCACGTTATTCCAGTTGATGGCCTTTCAGAGGACGGAAGCCTTGCCGAAGTCTGTCAGGCCGCAGCGCAGGTCTTGTTGGAATTTATCCAGCCGGGAGACCAGCTTGGCGTGAGTTGGGGGAAAACACTCAGCCTGCTTTCGGACTATGTTCCATATTGGCCTGTTGAAAATCTGACGGTCCGGCAGCTTATCGGCTCCATGGCCAACCCTTTGCTGCCCACATCCGAACGATGTTCCGTTGAAATTGCCAATCGTATCGGTGCACTCTGTATCAACCTGAATGCCCCGGCGATTTGCAGTTCTGTTCTTCTTGCTGATCTTTTAAAAGCTGAACCTATTATTCATGATCAGCTTGAGAAACTGAGTAACTGTAATAAAGCAATTTATACAGTCAGCCCGGCAACACCAGACAGCCACGTGACGCATTTCCAGATTGCGTCCGTGCGGGATATCGAAAATTACACAAAACGTGGAGCCAAGGGGATTATCGCAGGGCGTTTTATTGATGCTGAAGGTCAGCCTGTATTGGGGGAGATTGATACGCGGCTGATAGGCGCAGATCATGCAACCTTGCGCCAGATGGAAGGGCTTCTGGTTGTGTCAGGCCAGCATAAACTTGAAGCCACACGGGCCGCCCTGCGTGGCGGGTTTGCAAAAAAACTGGTTATAGATGAATGCCTTGCACAATCTCTTTTGGATGCCTAGGCCCATATTGTTTTTTCTGACGTGTGTTGTCATGAAACGCCATCTTTATTAGTGAGGCTTGGCGGCACTACCGTATGCAGAGGAAAAGGCATGAGCGCATTGGTATGTCTTTTCGCCACCACAGCAGCACACCAAAGCTGGTTAACACTTCAATCTATTCAGGATCGAGAAGATCTTGCGACTGCCTGACCGGAGCGAGCCATAACAACGGCATTAGAACGGTGGAAATGCAAGGTTCTACGTCCCTGTATGTAAAGACTGTTTCTGTTCCAAGCGCAAAAACAGTTCCATGTTTCGATGATACTCTTGTGGAGGAAATTATCTGATGGAATGAACTGGAAGACACCCTGAAGGTCATGGACGTTATTTCATGTCGCATCTTTTGCAGTATTGCAAGGGTAACCTTCTGCGGAGGTTCGCTCCGCCCACGAACAGTAACTGTAAACTGTTCTTCACTACTTTAAGGCGCTCCTAATGAGCTCGCTTTTCCAGTTTTTTCCTCACCCGAGAAGGTTTGATGCTGAAGCAAATGCCTCAGAGCCTTTTTGGAAATTCACGGATGAGCGTTTCGACGTAGCATGAGGCTTCCCATGGCGATGTGGATCATGGCCTCTGCCACGTCGATACGCTGTTCGTAATCCCTCACCAGTCGGCGCCAGCGGATTATCCAGCCGAATGTCCGTTCAACGACCCATCGACGTGGCAGGATTTCAAATACTTTTGCCGTGTCTGACCGCCGAATAATCTCGACCGTGAAGTCGTGAAAGGCGGCTTTGTCCATTAACTGCAAGCGGTCATAGGCCCCATCTGCGAACAGATGCTTCACCCACGGCCAGCGTTTGCGGATAGCATCCAGGATCATCTGTCCACCCGCACTATCCGAAATATCGGCGGGTGTCAGTCTGACCAGAAGCAGTCGGCCATCGGTATCGACCGCGATATGACGCTTGCGGCCAACGATCTTCTTGCCGGCGTCATAGCCACGGGTCTTTGCATGAGGAGCCTTGATACTCTGGCTATCGATAACGCCCCCAGATGGACTGGCCTCGCGTTCCGCGGCTTCACGATCGAGCATCAGGCAGACATCATGGATGGTCTGAAACAGGAAACGGCGCATCAGCCTGCGGAACCACCAATAGACGGTCTGCCATGGACCAAAATGAACAGGCAACATTTCCCAGCCACAGCCTGAGCGGACAAGATAACGCAGCGCATTGATGATCTCACGAAAATCGGTTGCTCGTTTCCGGCCACGCCGGTTCGAAGGCGGCATCAAGGGCGCTATGCGCTCCCATTCCTCATCGGTCAGATCAGACGGATAACGCTTCGTCTTTCGCGTAATGTTGGCCATTCGGCCTCTTTGTTCTGGCGTCCACATCCTGAGTTTGAATCACGCGCCAGACGCCCTGAAAACCCCTCACACTGAATTTCCAAAAGGGCTCTCAGATGTCGTTGATCCAAAACCGGAGATGACCATCAGGAACGTAGTGCACTTCGCATATGGAGTTTGCCGTCGAGAGCAGAAAAGCAAAAATCTAAACAGGAATCATATACAATATCGCAGTAGATACAATTGTAATTTCACGTCGTGATATTAATACAATTCAATTTATTGAGTAAAATATACGAGTTTTGCAGCATTTTTATTAGAAACTATTTTTATAATTTGATATGAATATATAAGCCGAGACTTGGTGCTTTGCTAAAGTTAAGGCCCCTTTTGGTTTCATAAAGACCGATCGGATGTGAAAGTAGCTGACACAGGCGTAGCCTATAGGCCAGATTGGGGAGACATAAATGTGACCCACCGCAGTTCCACGACTCTAGGGCGCGTTTATGGTCACTGAGCCAGTATCTGAAAATTGACATGACAACCGTGGCCATAGCTGGAATTAGTTATCCCACAAGCGAGGAGATAATCGGTGGGCCGGATGTGGCCGTGCTGTGACTCTGTATATTTTTCTAGGATGTTGGGATTGCGATGACCGCCTATTCAGATTACCTGACCGAAATCACAGATAGAGCAAATCAGGGGCTTTCTCCCAAGCCTATTGATGACGCCGAACTCGTTCGTAATATCATTGGGTTGATTGAGGACGTCGGTAGCGAGCAGCGGGCAAACGCGCTGAAGTTCTTTATCTACAATACGCTGCCGGGCACCACGAGCGCTGCAGGTGTCAAGGCAGAGTTCCTGAAGAAGATCGTTCTGGGCGATCTGGTTGTTCCGGAAATCACGCCCACCTATGCTCTTGAACTGCTTTCGCACATGAAAGGTGGTCCATCGGTCAAGGTGCTGCTTGATATAGCGCTTGGTGATGATGCCGCGATTGCGAAGCAGGCTGGAGAAGTGCTGAAAACTCAGGTTTTCCTCTACGATGCTGACATGTTCCGGCTACGTGATGCTTACAAGGCCGGTAATGCGGTCGCGAAGGACGTGCTCGAAAGTTACGCTAAAGCCGAGTTCTTCACCAAGCTTCCGGCCGTGGAGGACGAAATAAAGGTTGTTACTTTCATTGCGGCTGAAGGCGACATTTCTACAGATCTTCTTTCACCAGGCAATCAGGCACATTCGCGTTCAGATCGTGAACTGCACGGTAAATGCATGATCTCGCCCGAAGCGCAGCAGGAAATCGTTGCGCTGCAGAAGCAGCACCCGGACGCACGGGTCATGATGATCGCCGAGAAAGGTACGATGGGCGTCGGTTCATCGCGTATGTCAGGCGTGAACAACGTGGCGCTCTGGACGGGCAAGCCGGCCAGCCCCTATGTTCCCTTCGTCAACTTCGCTCCTATTGTCGCGGGCACCAACGGCATCTCGCCGATTTTTGCGACAACAGTCGATGTGACGGGCGGTATCGGTATCAATCTTAAGAACTGGGTCAGAAAAACCGGCGAAGATGGTAAACCGGTGCTGGACAGTGATGGTAATCCTGTCATTGAGCAGAAATATTCGGTCGCTACTGGCACGGTTCTGAAGATTGATGTCAAAGATAAGAAGCTTCGCGACGAAAATGGTAAGGAACTGGTCGATATTGCGGCTTCCTTTACTCCCCAAAAAATGGAGTTCATGAAGGCTGGTAGTTCTTATGCTATCGTTTTCGGCAAGAAGCTTCAGACATTTGCAGCCCAGACGCTGGGTATTGAAGCCCCGAAGGTCTTTGCGCCAAACAAAGAAATCACAGTTGAAAACCAAGGTCTGACCGCAGTCGAAAAGATCTTTAACCGGAATGCTGTTGGTGTGACGCCGGGCAAAGTTCTTCATGCAGGGTCGGATGTTCGTGTACAGGTGAATATCGTCGGCTCTCAGGACACAACCGGCCTGATGACCGCACAGGAACTAGAGGCGATGGCGGCCACCGTCATTTCACCTCTTGTGGACGGCGCGTATCAGTCTGGATGTCATACAGCATCCGTCTGGGATAAAAAGGCACAGGCGAATATTCCGAAGCTCATGAAATTCATGAACGATTTCGGACTGATTACTGCGCGTGACCCGAAGGCGTGTACCCGCCTATGACGGACGTGATCCACAAGGTTCTAAACGACCTCACCGTGAGTGACTGGGACATTATCATCGGTGGCGACAGTCATACCCGTATGTCCAAAGGTGTAGCCTTCGGTGCCGACTCAGCACTGTGGCGCTGGCGCTGGCCACGGGCGAAGCGACCATGCCGATCCCGCAGTCGGTCAAAGTGACGTTCAAAGGCACTATGCAGCCACATATGGACTTCCGTGACGTGGTGCACGCGACGCAGGCACAGATGCTCAAGCAGTGCGGCGACAACGTCTTTCAGGGCCGGATCATTGAAGTGCATATCGGCACACTTCTCGCCGATCAGGCCTTTACCTTCACCGATTGGACGGCGGAGATGAAAGCCAAGGCGGCTATCTGCATTTCTCAGGATGAGCCACTGATAGAATCTCTGGAAATTGCCAAAGCGCGCATCCAGATTATGATCGACAAAGGCATGGAAAATGCCAGTGGTACACTGAAGGGCCTGATTGCTAAAGCAGATAAGCGCATTGCCGAGATACGCTCTGGTGAAAAACATGCGCTGGCACCAGATGACAGTGCAAAATATTTTGCCGAGGTCGTGGTTGATCTGGATCTGATCGATGAGCCGATGATTGCCGACCCCGATGTCAACAATCCCGATGTGTCCAAGCGCTACACTCATGATACGATCCGTCCGGTTTCTTACTACGGTGACCATAAGAAGGTAGACCTTGGTTTTGTTGGTTCATGTATGGTGCATAAGGGCGATGTAAAAATCGTAGCTCAGATGCTGAAAAATCTTGAGGCGGCAAAAGGGAAAGTCGAGTTTGGAGCTCCACTGGTTGTCGCCGCACCGACCTACAATATCATTGATGAATTGAAGGCCGAGGGCGATTGGGAAATCCTGGAGCGTTATTCTGGTTTCGAATTCAACGACCAGCATCCGAAGAGCAGTGCGCGGACTGAATACGAAAATATTCTCTATCTCGAGCGCCCCGGTTGCAACCTCTGCATGGGTAATCAGGAAAAGGCAGAAAAGGGCGATACTGTTCTGGCGACTTCAACCCGTCTATTCCAAGGGCGTGTCGTAGAGGATTCTAGCGAAAAAAAGGGTGAATCGCTGCTAGCTTCGACACCGGTCGTGGTCTTGTCGGCAATTCTTGGCCGCATCCCGACCAACGATGAGTATAAGGCTGCTGTTGAAGGCATCGAACTGACCAGGTTCGCTCCGCCGAAAGCAGCGCCGCTTGATTCTTTGTCTGTTCATTACTGAGAGCGGCATTTCAGGCAGGGCTTGTTTGGCACTACAAACAAGCCCTGTTCAGAATTGCTGCATCTAAAGACGGACATGGAGAAAAAAACTTATTTCTGATGTGGCAGTTTTTTTGTATTCTCAGACTCAGGAATATAGCCAGCACGTGACGACCGCAGCGGTCCTACCATGTAGGGTTTCGGCTGTAATCCCGTATCCACTGAGACCGATATCGAGTTTTCCGACAGGAGCTAATCGTAGTGCAGCGTAGTTCCTGTATAACTGTCCCTTTTGCTGAAGGTGAGATCGTTACGGCGGGAATGTTGAGAACATCCGGAGGGTAGACATATCATGTCTACTGCCCCGAAAGGTCGATCATGTTCTTATTTTATAGCAAAAATGGGATTCAACATAAAAATATTCCAAAGCAAAATAATCTGTGCAGCCTCCTTCAACCAGTTTTTTGGCCCCCCGAATAAGGTAACGAAAAGAAAAACGCTCTAATAGGCAAGATCTGCTTCGCGCAATGTCTGAGCAAGGGTGCTAATCCACTGATCATCTACAGGCCAGCCGACAAGTCTTGCAGCTGCCAGGAGACCGCCACCAACTGGAGAAAGGCGGGGAGGCCAAGGGGCACCACAGGTTTGGGCGATCACATTGCGCATAAACATACTCTGGAGTGTTCCGCCAGCATAACTCCACGGAAGATCCGGGCATGCTAGTTTCTGCCGTGCAGCCTGAATATGCAATGCCAGTTCTGCCGCTGCCTCGCGCAGCAGGCGGCAGGATGTCGGGCAGCCCAGTTCCGCCTGTTGTCCGACGATCCTGCTCAGGGCAGCCACTTCAGAGCGCTCGTGCGTCAGGTTGCCATACCAGTTCAGCAGGCTTGCCGACGGATCGGATAAAATACCCATTGCCTTCAGAAATGGATTCAGAAAGGCTTTGTCCATCGTATTACGCTCATCAAGAATGGCCGTAACGATACCAAGTGCCCTTCGACCGATCCAGAAGGCGCTTCCCTCATCTCCCATCAGATTTCCCCAACCTCCAACCCGGCAGGTCTTTCCGCCCCTCTGCGCGCCCCATGCCATAGATCCGGTTCCTGAAAGGAGAAGAATACCTTCGTCTCCCGCAAACGCGCCATTACGGGCTAAATCCACATCGTTGGTCAGGAAATGAGGCATATGCGCAAAGGTCTCACAAACCAGACTGCGTTGGCACTCGCTGAGAAGGGGACTCTCGCCAAAACCAGCAAGCCCTAAACCTGCTGCTGCGGTATTGGCAGGGAGACGAGCAAACAGACTCTTCAGTCTCTCGTACCACAGGGCTGATCAAAGGGGTTGGAGCCTTCTGCGCGGCAGATATCAGAGAGGGTCATGTCCTGACGCAGAACGACAAGCAGGGTTTTGGTTCCTCCGCCATCCAATGCGGCAATACAGGACTGACTCATGGAAATGCCTTAAAAATTGGTTAGAGGTGACAAAATTCGACAGGATAAATGTCTGAACAGGCTTTCTCTATTAAACTGTTAATGTCTCATGCCTGTTTGCTGGGCGCGCAGGCCACAGAGTAGTCATCCAGAACGTCTTCCACTGCTGCGAGAACTAACGCCTTTCCCTCGCGGGGAATCTCTCCAGTTCTTACACGTTCATAAAGCTTTGGCAGGAACTGGCTTATCAGCGGATCTGGAAGCCCTGTTTCTTCTAGATCACCTAGAAGACTATTGACTGCGCGCTGCACATTTGGGTGCGTCCAGTAATAGCGGATCCGATCGCTATAACTGTAAAGACACAGGGTATCAGCTCTGTCTGAGTCGTAATGGTCTTTCCAGAAAGAAGGGTTTGCACGCATGATGTCGTTCAGAACACTGACCAGAGATGTACGCTCCGGCCGCAGGACCGAAGCCAAACCATCAAGGCTGAAGAGTGCTTCACGAAGAGCAAAAGTGAGAGCAGGCCCAACTTTGAGCACCGAAAACCCGTCTTCTACAAGGGATCTAAGATTACCCACTGTCTGATAATCTGTTGAATGCGCTTCAAAAATTATCCCGGGAAGTTCGTC
>NZ_BAJW01000020.1 GCF_000613905.1 Acetobacter persici JCM 25330 | reverse complement strand
CTCCCGGCGGGGGGAAGTGTTTCCGCGTCACAGCTTTGCAGAAACGCCTCGCCCTCCTGCCGCAGAGCCGCCGTCTCTCCGGGGAATAAATACCGCCCGCTCTGCTGGATATGCGGCCAGTGCCGCAGCATGGCGCCTGCACCGTAGGCCGCGCCACTGGCTTCCAGCCGCGTCAGTATGGCCTCATCCCTTACATCAAGCGCCTCACCCACCGCCCGTTGCACACCACCTGCGCCGTCCCGCATCATTTGCCGCCATGGGCTGACTTCCGGCTCAGGGTTGAGTTCTGCCTCCCGTGCGCTGAGAACCCGCAGCAGCGTCTCCCGATGAAAAACACCACGCGCCAGCGCGGACAAAATCGCCGGAGCCAGTGCGTGGTCCGGAGCACGCACCCCCTCCAGCACATCCCGCCACCACTGGAGGCGGATCAGCCCCGCCATAGGTCCGGCTATTGCAGCAGACCGCGCAGGGGCCAGCGCACGGGTGAGTTCTGTATGGAACGCCAGCAACACAGTCACGTCCGCCCGGACGGAAGCAGGCAAAAACCGCGCACACAAAGCGCGATCAGGGTCCGCCTGACGCACGGCCCCCTCCAGCCCCTCCGTTCTGGAAGGCCCTGCCGACTGCTCACCCTGCTCTTCTCTGTTCACACACTCTTCCTCTGCATCTTCTCTGCCGTCCTTTTATCTGCAGTAACCCGGCCTGATGGAAAAATCTGCCACGCCCGATCAGGCCTCAAGGGATCTTTTTCCGGCAGAAGACGTTAATCAGAAAGACACCGCATGCAGGGACAAGAGTGTGTGACCGGCCCGCAGAAAAGCACGATTGTCACACCGCCCTCCCTTGACGCATGTGCCGGAGCCTCATAGCTCTGGATTATGGCGCATATCCGCGCGCTTTTTTCTTATGGAGTATGTCATGGCTTTTGAACTGCCAGCCCTTCCCTATTCCTACAACGCTCTTGCCGCACGCGGCATGTGCCAGGAAACGCTTGAACTGCATCATGACAAACACCATCAGGCCTATGTTACGGCTCTGAACAACTTTGTCGAAGCCAACCCGGCGCTACAGGGCAAATCCCTCGACGAAATTATTCTGGCTGTTAAGGGGGACAGCGCTCAGGCTCCTGTTTTCAACAACGCAGGGCAGCACTGGAACCATATCCTCTTCTGGCAGAACCTCTCCGCCAACGGTGGCGCCATTCCGGACAAGCTGGCCGCAAAAATCAACGGTGACTTTGGCAGCGTTGATGCCTTCAAGGATGAATTCAAGAAGGCCGCCACCACGCAGTTCGGCTCCGGCTGGGCATGGCTGGTTCTGGGTCAGGACGGCAAGCTGGCCGTGACCAAAACCGCCAACGGCTCCAACCCGCTGGCTGAAGGCCAGGGCAAGGTGCTGCTGGGTCTGGATGTGTGGGAACACGCTTATTATCTGGACTTCCGCAACCGTCGCCCGGACTACATCACCAACTATCTGGACAAGCTGGCAAACTACGAATTTGCTGAAGCTCAGCTCAACGCTGCCTGAGTTTTTTTTCAAGTTTGATCCGCAAAGAACGCCTCCCTCACCGGAGGCGTTTTTTGCCTGATCGCCTGCAAAAAATACCAGCCTGCATCACCCCCTCTTGATTGTTGCAACAGGTCTTCCAATCTCTGTTTGCGAGAAAAGACCATGCCGCCATTGCCATAATGGGATGGAGACAAGGCCTTCAGTCGCCTGAGTAGAAGGGACAAGAGGGAAATTATGGATATCGCAAAATTTACAGAACGGTCTCGCGGTTTTCTGCAGGCCGCACAGACAATCGCCATCCGCGATTTTAATCAGCAGCTCACACCGGAACATCTTCTCAAAGCCATGCTGGATGATGAGGAAGGTGCTGCCTCCTCGCTGATCCGCGCAGCCGGGGGCAACCCCGATGCCGTAAGAGCGGCAAATGAACAGGCTCTGGCAAAACTGCCCAAAGTACAGGGCGGCGGCGCTGGCCAGCCATCCGCCACACCCGATCTGGTCCGTGTGCTGGATGCTGCCGAGCAGCAGGCCCAAAAAGCCGGTGATTCCTTTGTGGCGCAGGACCGTCTGCTGGTGGCCATTGCCGCCTCTGACAGCCCTGCCGGGCGTGCTTTAAAAGAGAGCGGCGCCACGCCGGACGCTCTGGATAAAGCCATTGCCACCATCCGCAAAGGACGCACCGTGACCAGCGAAAACGCTGAAGCCAATTTTGATGCTCTGAAGAAATATGCCCGTGACGTGACGGAAGTAGCACTAGCTGGCAAGTTGGACCCCGTGATTGGCCGTGATGAGGAAATCCGCCGCGCCATTCAGGTTCTCGCCCGCCGCAGCAAGAACAATCCGGTGCTGATTGGTGAGCCCGGCGTGGGTAAGACCGCCATTGTGGAAGGTCTGGCCCAGCGCATCGTGAACGGGGACGTGCCGGAAGCACTCAAGAACAAAAAGCTGCTCTCGCTCGACATGGGCGCACTGGTGGCTGGTGCCAAATATCGCGGTGAGTTTGAAGAACGCCTGAAAGCTGTTCTGAAAGAAATTGAATCGGCCGAAGGGCAGGTCATTCTCTTTATTGATGAAATGCATACGCTGGTTGGCGCGGGCCGCACGGATGGGGCAATGGATGCCTCCAACCTTATCAAGCCGGAACTGGCCCGCGGCACCCTGCACTGCATAGGCGCCACCACGCTGGATGAATACCGCAAATATATCGAAAAGGATGCAGCCCTTGCCCGCCGCTTCCAGCCGGTCTTTGTGGGGGAACCCTCGGTTGCGGATACCATCTCCATCCTGCGCGGCATCAAGGAAAAATATGAGCTGCACCACGGCATCCGGATTACGGACGGCGCGCTGGTCTCCGCTGCCACCCTGTCCAACCGTTACATCACGGACCGCTTCCTGCCGGATAAAGCGATTGATCTGATTGACGAGGCTTCCAGCCGCCTGCGCATGCAGATTGACAGCAAGCCGGAAGAGCTGGACGAACTCGACCGTCGCGTCATTCAGCTCAAAATTGAGCGTGAAGCCCTGCGCAAGGAAAATGACAGCGCCAGCAAAGATCGTCTGGAAGCCGTGGAAGCGGAACTGGCCGATCTGGAAGAAAAATCTGACGCCATGAGTGCGGCCTGGCACGCGGAAAAAGACCGTGTGAACGCTGTGCAGAAGCTTCAGGAACAGCTTGATCAGGCAAAGTCCGAAGTGGAAGTGGCTCAGCGTAAAGGCGACCTCGGCAAAGCCTCTGAACTGATGTATGGCGTCATTCCCAACCTTCAGGCGCAGATTGAAGAGGAAACGCAGAAATCCCAGTCTGACGCAGGCAAAAGCGGCCTCGTGTCAGAAGCCGTGACGGATCAGGACGTGGCTCCATTGTCTCCCGCTGGACGGGTGTGCCGGTGGACCGTATGCTGGAAGGTGAACGCGCCAAACTGCTGCGCATGGAAGATGATCTGCGTAAATCCGTGGTCGGTCAGGAGCAGGCGCTTAAAGCTGTCTCCAACGCCGTGCGCCGGGCGCGTGCCGGATTGCAGGACCCCAATCGCCCGATTGGCTCCTTCCTGTTCCTCGGCCCGACGGGTGTGGGTAAAACCGAGCTGACCAAGGCTCTGGCGCGCTTCCTGTTTGATGATGAAAAGGCTCTGCTGCGGATCGACATGAGTGAATTCATGGAGAAACACGCAGTGGCCCGCCTCATTGGTGCCCCTCCGGGTTATGTCGGGTATGAAGAAGGCGGTGTGCTGACAGAAGCCGTGCGGCGTCGGCCCTATCAGGTCATCCTGTTTGATGAAGTTGAAAAAGCGCATGAAGATGTCTTCAACATTCTTCTTCAGGTGCTGGATGATGGCCGCCTGACGGATGGTCAGGGCCGCACGGTGGACTTCCGCAACACCATTATTGTGCTGACCAGCAACCTCGGCTCCGATGTTCTGGCCCACCAGCCGGACGGTGAATCGACCGACATGGTGCAGGCACAGGTGATGAAGGTGGTGCGGGACCATTTCCGTCCGGAATTCCTGAACCGTCTGGATGAAATCATTCTGTTCTCTCGCCTGCAGAAAGCAGACATGACCAAAATTGTGGATATCCAGATCCGCCGTCTGCAAAAGCTGCTGGAAGATCGTAAGATCGTCCTCAGTCTGGATGATCTGGCTCACGCATGGCTGGCCAATGAGGGGTATGACCCTGTGTATGGTGCCCGCCCGCTCAAACGGGTCATCCAGCGCAGCCTGCAGAACCCGCTGGCAGAACTGCTGCTGCAGGGGTCCATTCATGATGGTGAGGATGTTAAAGTCTCCGCCAACGGTGATGGCCTCCTCATTAATGGTCAGGACGCCGCCGCGGCTCTTGCCTGATCACCCGACAAACAGGCACAACGGACGCGGGAAGGCTCAGGCCTTCCCGTTTTTATTGCGCGCATGATGAAGGGAGTTTCCTTATGGCTGAACCCAACTGGCTGCTGTGGGCCCGTGAACTTCAGGGCATTTCCCAGACCGGGCTGACCTACGCCAGAGACCCTTTTGATAAAGAACGCTATGAAATGCTGCGCACCCTTGCGGCCCGCATGATGGCGGAAGGCAGCGGCCTGCCCGCCGGAAAAATAGAATCGCTTTTTCAGGAACAGTCTGGCTATGCCACACCAAAACTGGAAGTGCGCATCGGCGTGTTTGACAAAGACGACCGTATTCTCATGGTGCGGGAAGTGCTGGACCAGAACAAATGGACCGTGCCCGGCGGCTGGACCGATGTAAATCTGACCGCAGCCGACTGTGCCGCCAAAGAAGTCTGGGAAGAAACAGGCTATACCGTCCGCATTACCAAGCTCGCCATGGCGCTGGATCGCGCCACGCAGGGCCATCAGCCGCCGGAAGCCTTTACCGTGACCAAGCTGTTTTTTCTTGGAGAACTGACAGGCGGCAGCCCCACCACCAGCATTGAAACCAGCGAAGTGCGCTTTTTTGCCCGCGACGAAATCCCCACAGATCTTTCAACGGGCCGCGTTCTCCCGCACCAGATTGAGCGGCTCTTTGCACATCACGCAACGCCTGCCCTGCCGACCGAGTTCGACTGATACCGACTTCGGCTGACACCAATACCGCTTAACTCAGCCTTATGGCCTGTATGGGCCGCTTCAACCCCTCTGTGAGCGCTCCACGTTTCCCGGCATGCGTTCGGGCGAGGCAGAACGGGTAACCCCCTCCTCTGCCACCCCGACTTTATGCTAAAATGTGACCTCAAATCTGACCGGAATACACGCCATGCCGAACCCGAAGTCTCTGATCCTGTCCTTAGGCAGCATCAATATTGATGTCACAGCGCGTGCTGCCCGCCTGCCGCGCCCCGGTGAGACGGTGCATGGGGAAAGCTACGCCGTGATGCTAGGCGGCAAGGGTAGCAATCAGGCCGCCGCTGCCGGGCGGCTGGCTGCGGGGTCAGGTCTTCAGGTCGCACTCGCCGGGCGCATCGGTCAGGACAGTTTTGGCGCGCAGGCACGTCAGGCACTTAAAGGCTTTGGGGTTGATCTGGCTCCGCTGCGGGAAGACACAGCCAACCCCACGGGTATCGCCCTGATCGGGATAGATGGCAGCGGAGAAAACTGCATTACGGTCGTTGGCGGAGCGAACATGGCCGTGGATGAGACGGATGTTGAGGCCGCATCTGCCTGGCTGGAACGTGCCGCTGTTGTTCTGCTGCAACTTGAAATTCCTCACGCCACCGTTCTGGCTGCGGCCCGCAAAGCGCGTGCAGCGGGCGCTCTGGTTTTACTGGACCCCGCCCCTGCCCCGGAAGACGGCCTGCCGGACGCGCTCTGGCAGGAGATTGATATTCTCACCCCGAATGAAAGTGAGACCTTCCAGCTTACCGGCCTGCGCCCGGACACAGCGGAAGATGCTGCCCGCGCGGCTGATCTGCTACTGACAAAAGGCGTCAGAGCGGTTCTGGTGAAAATGGGCAGCCGGGGCGTCTTCTGGCATGACGGCACGCAAAGTGGCCACAGCGTGCCGTTCTCGGTTAACCCGGTTGACACTGTGGCAGCGGGAGATTGCTTCAACGCCGGACTGGCATTCGCTCTGGCTCAGGGGAAACCGCTTTCACAAGCCGTAAGAATTGCTTCAGCCTGCGGTGCACTAGCGACAACACGCCACGGCGCGGCAGACGCTGCCCCGGAATGGAAGGCTGTTGCGGCTCTGATGGCAGCGCAGCCAGAAGCGTAAACGAAAGCTCTGTTCCCGTTCCCTTAAAGAACAGGAACAGGCTTCACTGGCTCTCGTATCTTTCAAAAATTTCCTGAAATACTGAAGGAAAATCCATACTCTTTGCGACCCACCTACTGTCTGCACACAGGGGCCAGACGCTTCCGCATTTAGCCGGGCGCCTTAGTAGCCCGGTATGCGAACTGCCCCAATATCTCGACCAATGTTCTGGCACAGCATCCCGTCGGATCTTTGTCCGGATCATAAATGGAAACGGTCATACCCAGACAGCGCGCGTCAGAGACCAGAGGGTTGAGGAGTGCCACCACATCATCAGGCGAAAGACCGGGTGAACCGGGGCAATCCACCGCGGGCATGATACTCTGATCCAGAACATCCACATCAAAATGAATCCAGAAGCCAGCAGGCTGCTTTTTTAAAAACTCCTGAAGAACCTGAGAGGCACCCGATACCCCCAGTGCCTGAAACCCAAAAATATCAATCTGGGTGACGGCTGTCTGAACAATATCGGGGCATGCGAAATCAGCGTCATGGCTTTCCCGTTCCCCAATCTGGAGCACGTGCGCATCCTGCACTAACGGGCCAGTGCTCCCGGGCCATTGGATCAGAAAATCTTCCCCTCGCCCTGTCGCCAGTGCCAGATCCATCCCTGCCACGCCACTCATTGTCCGGCTCGCGTCATAATTGCCGGGATGCCGAAAATCACTATGCCCGTCACAATGAATGAGAGACAGCGGACCACTGTGCCGCGCTCCCGCCAGAGCCCCCAGCAGAATTGAGCAATCCCCGCCCAGCACCAGAGCAAACTGCCCGCTTGCCACACTTTTCGCCACGTCTTCAGCAAGCCTCAGACTGAACATGCGGATTGCGTCGCCATTACGAATCAGTGTCCCGGCTGGAGGGTCTGGAGAATAATGAGGACGCGGAAGGCTGATAACCGAGGCTTCCACCCCTAGAGCCTCCAACAGCCCCGCAGACATCAGCGCCTCCGGCGCACGCCATGTTCCGGGTTCATGCCCTGCGTACAGTGGCTTAGTCCAAGGTTGGTCGGCGCCAGAATGATATCCATTGGTGAGGACCTCCCGCATCTGCCCGCAAAACATTACGGGAAGAGAATGGAAAAACAAGGCCATAAAAAACGGTCAGGCTCATATAGAACCTGACCGTTTTGCAAACCGATAACCCTGATCAGACTTACGCCAGAAGCGGTTCAACCTGTTTGAACAGTAGTTCAAAACGTGCCCGATCCTCAGCCTTGATGCGAACGGTAATATCCGCGCCCTCTTCATCATCAATCCGGTTCAGAACTTCACCATGCTGATGCAGCCATGCGGAAGCAGCGCCGTCAGACAAGGGCACACGATAGCGCACCTCTTCCATTGTCGCTGTCATCTGCTGGTCAATCAGGGCCAGCAGTTCCGGCAGACCGTCTCCGGTCATGGCGGAAATCGCAACCGCATCGCCCATCTGCGCCAGCTCTTCCGGCTCACCGAGCAGATCAATCTTGTTCAGCACTTCAATCATGCGGCCAGACCAGTCTGGCTCAATCATGTTATCCCGCGCCATGCCTTCCAGAACGTGGAACACATCCTTTTTCTGTGCGGCACTGTCCGGGTGGGCAATGTCGCGCACATGCAGGATAATGTCCGCTTCCGCCACTTCTTCCAGCGTTGCACGGAAGGCCGCAATCAGCTCCGTCGGCAGGTCACTGATAAAGCCCACGGTATCGGACAAAATCACCCGTCGGCCGGAGGGCAGCGTAATGGCCCGCATGGTCGGGTCGAGCGTCGCGAACAACTGGTCTTTTGCGTAAACCGTCGCCCCCGTCAGCGCGTTGAACAGCGTAGATTTCCCCGCGTTGGTATACCCAACAAGTGCCACCACAGGGAACGGCACCCGCTTACGGGCCTGCCGGTGCAGCCCGCGTGTACGGCGCACCTGCTCCAGATCTTTCTTGAGCCGCACAATGCGGTCGCCAATCATCCGGCGGTCAGCTTCAATCTGCGTTTCACCCGGACCACCGAGGAAGCCGAAGCCCCCGCGCTGACGCTCCAGATGGGTCCACAGCCGCACAAGCCGGGACCGCTGATATTCCAGATGCGCCAGTTCGACCTGCAGCGTCCCTTCCTTTGTCGCAGCGCGTGCGCCAAAGATGTCGAGAATCAGCCCGGTCCGGTCAATAACCTTACAGCCAAACGCAGTTTCCAGATTACGCTGCTGGGCCGGACTCAGCCGGGCATCCACCACCAGCACGTCGATTTTCTCAGCCTGCACGGCAATTTTGAGGGAATCGACCTGCCCTTTGCCCAGCAACGTCGCGGACCGTCTGGCCCGCAACAGCAGGGTGGCCTGTAAAACAATCACCAGTCCGATGGAGGCAGCCAGACCAACTGCTTCCTCAAGCCGGGCTTCCGCTGCCCTTACGTCCTGATCATGGGCGGATTTTTCCCATGGGAGAATAACCGCGCCACGGGTCGCAACAGGCTTTGTATCAGATAAAATCGTCGCCAAGTGTGGGTTCTCTGTCTGTCTGAGCACCATTTTCCGGTGCTTCAAAGATATTAACAGGCACAGTCGGCATGACCGTGCTGATGGCATGCTTGTAAATAAGCTGTGTATGCTCGTCGCGTTTCAGCAAAACGGCGGCATCATCAAACCACGTAATATTGCCCTGCAATTTTACGCCATTCACAAGAAAAACTGTCACAGATGAGCGCGAACGGCGAATCTGGCTCAGAAACGCGTCCTGCACATTATATCCGGTGTCCTTATCCACGGTGGGAGGCCCTATTCTCGTTTTTTGTTATAGCCGGACGATGGCTTGCACAGTGAATGCAAACACGTCAGCCGACCCCTCGTTCCTCAGAGGTTACACCAAGCTGCTTCAGTTTGCGATGCAGTGCGCTGCGTTCCATGCCAACAAATATTGCTGTCCGGCTGATATTTCCGCCAAAACGCAGGAGCTGGGCCTGCAGGTACTGCGTCTCGAACATATCTCGCGCATCCCGCAGGGGCAGACTCATGACATCGGCGGAGGCATCAAACTTCAGCAGGGCCGGAGCCCCTTCCCCCAGCGTGGACGGCAGCATTTCCGCCCGGATGGGTTCCATACTGTTGCCGGGCATCATAATCAGCACGCGTTCCATCAGGTTCCGCAACTCACGCGCATTACCCGGCCAGTCATAGGCCTGAAGGGCTGCAATCGCATCCGCTGAGAGTTCACGCTGGGGCAGACCTGCCATTTCCGCAGCGCGACGCAGGAACAGTTCCGCAAGCCCTGGAATATCATCCCGCCGTTCCCGCAGGCCCGGCAGACGCAAGGCACAACGGCCAGCCGATAATACAGATCTTCCCGGAAGCGCCCGGCCATAATCTCGGCCTGCAAGTCCCGGTTTGTGGTGGCCAGCACCCGGATATCCACTTTTACCCGGGTCCGAGCCCCCCAGCCGCTCAAACGTCTGGTCCTGCAGGGCCCGCACAATCTTGCCCTGTGTTTCCAGCGGCATGTCCGCGACTTCATCCAGCACCAGCGTCCCGCCATGCGCCCGTTCCAGCACACCTGTACGCCGGCCCGTGCCATCGGCCGCCCCTTCCAGCCCGAACAGCTCTTCCTCAAACCGGTTGGGGGCGAGAATAGCGCAGTTCAGAGCGACAAACGGGCCGTCGGCCCGGCGGGACCGGGCGTGGATCATCCGGGCAGCAACTTCCTTCCCCGCACCGGGACCACCGGTAATCAGCACGCGGGAGCCGGTGGGGGCGACACGTTCAATCTGGCCGCGCACGGCGGTAATCAGCGCGCTGTTGCCAAACAGTTCCGTATCCTGTCCTGCGCGCAGGCGCAGTTCCTCATTTTCCCGTGCCAGACGCGAGGCTTCCAGCGCACGCCGCACCACAACCAGCAGGCGGTCAGCCTGAAATGGTTTTTCAATAAAGTCGTACGCGCCATGCTGGAGGGCAGCAACAGCGGTTTCAATTGTGCCGTGCCCGGAAATCATGATCACCGGGATCGACGGCTCTTCCGCGTGCAGCACATTCAGAATGCCCAGCCCATCAAGCTGAGAGTCCCGTAACCACACATCCAGAATCACCAGAGACGGCCTGCGGGCCCGAAACGCGGCAATGGCGGCATCTGATGTCGCGGCAACCCGCGTTTCATAGCTTCATCTTCAAGAATGCCCTCAATGAGCATCCGGATATCGGGCTCATCGTCAACAATCAGGATTTCATGCGCCATGGTCGTCTTTCATCGGCAAAATCAGAATAGCCACCGTTCCAGTTCCCTCCGCCCTGTCTTCCAGACGCACCGCACCCCCGTGGTCTTCCATAATCTTTTTCACAATAGCCAGCCCCAGCCCGGTGCCTTTCGCCTTGTGCGTCACATATGGCTCAGTCAGCCGATGCCTGTCGCCCGAAGGCAGACCGACGCCGGTATCCGCAACAGAAATTTCGACGTTGCCTTCCTCTTCCTTCAGACCAATCCATACAGCACTCGCCACATGTGAGCCATTTCCCTCAGCATCACCCTGTTTTGCTGTCATGGCAATGGCATCGGCTGCATTCTGCAACAGGTTGATCAGCGCCTGACTGATCAGCGCCTGTCACACCTTACCACCGGCCCTCTGTCCGGCAGCCCGACATGGTAGGTAATTTCCGGGTGCGCATTCCGCTGCAAAACCAGAACTTCCCGAATAATACGGGAGAGATCCTCATTGGTCATGACAGGCTGGGGCATACGGGCAAAGGCGGAGAATTCATCCACCATGCGGCCAATATCCCCAACCTGACGCACAATCGTATCCGCACATTGTGCAAATGTCTCAGGATCAGAGGTAATTTCCCGCAGGAAGCGGCGCTTCAACCGCTCTGCTGCAAGCTGGATGGGGGTCAGCGGATTTTTGATCTCATGCGCAATGCGGCGGGCCACATCCGCCCACGCCGCTTTTCGCTGAGCCTGTTGCAGGGCCGTGATGTCATCAAATGTCATCACATAGCCCTCCGTCACCGTGCCACGCAGTTCCGCGCCAATCCGCACAAGCAACATGCGGCGGCTGGTTTCCGGCCCGGTCTGCACTTCCCGCGTAACAACCTGATCCGGCACGGAGCGGACCTCGGCCAGCAGTTCAGCAAATTCCGGCACGCGGGTCGCCAGAGGTTCGCCAATGGCGTTCATCAGGTCCATTTGCAGCAGCAGGCTTGCCGCACGGTTCGGCAGTTCAATCCGCTGCTCTACATCCAGCCCGATCACCCCGGCGGACACGCCGGACAGAACGGCCTCCGTAAAGCGCCGCCGCTCATTGATCTGCCCATAGGCCACCATGAGTTCAGAACGCTGGCTGGCAAGCTGCTCCGTCATCCGGTTGAAGGCGCGGGAGAGGCTTGTCACCTCATCATCCCGGTTGGCTTCCGGCACATGCACGCCCAGATCGCCCTCACTGATGCGACGGGCCGCCAGAATCAGCAGCCCTAGCGGTCTGGCAATCTGGTTTGCCAGCGCCAGCCCAATCAGCGCCGCCGCCGCCAGCACCAGCAACGCGACAAGCGCAAAAATCATGACAAATGTCAGCTGGATCTTGGCGCGGTTGCCGTTAAGCCGCCGGTAGTCCGCAATCACTTTTTCCGTGCGGTGCATATGTTCCAGAATGGTGGGGTCCACCAGACGGGTAATCACCAGCATCAGCGCCGGGGTCTGGGACAGTTCAACAACCGCCCGCACTGTTCGCTGATCCGGAGAATCGAGAATGGCGATATCATTGGACCGCGCCATCGTCGTGGCGGCGGGAGGCGGCAGAGCCTGCGCGCCGGAACGGCTCATCAGCCGCCGGATGCCACAACCTTGTTGGTAATCGGATCATACACCAGCGCATCCGTCAGCCCGCGCATGGTCGCCTGACTATCCAGCATTTCCGCCAGAGCATCATGGTCCTGCAACAGATTCATGCCGCTGGCGGCCAGTTCATTCTGTGCGCTCATGATGTAGTTGGACATGGAAAACGCATCGGTACGGATATTGGCGTTATGTTCCGTCAGATACCCGCGGGAGGCCTCCATGGCCTCATTCAGCGCCGTATTCACCCTGTCGGAAAACCAGATCTGGATACCGTAGTGGAAAAACAGCGTCGCAAAGACGCCTACCACCAGCGTCGGCGCAACCGCTACAATCCCGAACAACGTGACGAGCCTAACATGGAGTCTGGCTCCCGCCAGCCCTTTCCGGTGCTCTACCAGCATCGGCCCGACGCGCATGGTTACGGCCAGCAGCAGCAGGCCCAGCACCACACTGTTCAGCACCACTACCAGCGGCTCAATAACCGCATAATGGCCAAAGGACATGCCGCCCGACAGCACCACAAAGGTTGCAAACCCAAGGCCTAGCGCCAGCGCCGCCAGCGTGAGGGCAACAGTTTTCCGCTCCAGAGACCGTAAAAGCCAGTGGAAGCGGGTGCGGGCCAGAAGAGTGCTCAGGGAAGACAGAAAACGCTGCATGCAGGCAGGTTAGACCACACCGCGCACAACGGGAATTTCAAGTTCGCGAATTTTCTTGCGCAGCGTATTCCGGTTCAGCCCCAGCATGGCCGCTGCCTTGATCTGGTTTCCACGCGTTTCCTGCAATGTCATCTGGATAAGAGGACGTTCCACCTCCGCAATCACACGCTCGTACAGATCATACAAGGGCATCCCTTCGCGCCCGGCAGTCAGATACCGCATGATATGGCGGGAAATGGCATCAGACAGCGGTTCCTCCACCACTTCATTTTTTGTAATCGCTTCATGCGCCAGCGGCTCGGCCAGTTCCGCGTCAACCAGATCACTGCTGATGGTTTCCTGCGGGTAAAGCGCCACAATGCGCCGCATGAGGTTTTCAAGCTCGCGCACGTTCCCCGGCCAGCGCCAGGATTGCAGGCGGGCAATGGCAGAATCGTCCAGCACACGCGCCCCCGCTCCGGCCTCCCGGCTCTGCGCCAGAAAATGCCGGGCCAGCAGCGGAATATCTTCCAGCCGCTCCCGCAAAGGCGGCAGGCGGAGCGGCACAACATTCAGCCGGTAATATAAGTCCTCACGGAAAGTGCCCGCACGGATGGCCTGCCGCAGATCCCGGTGTGTCGCAGCAATAATCCGCACATCCGCACGGATGGGCGCTCTGCCACCTACGGTTGTAAATTCACCTTCCTGCAAGACACGCAGCAACCGGGTCTGGGCTTCCGGCGGCATATCACCAATTTCATCCAGAAAGAGCGTGCCGCCTGTTGCCTGTTCAAAACGTCCGGGGCTGCGGCCTGTTGCAGCGCCGGGAACGCGCTCCTGGCCGAACAGTTCACTCTCAATCTGATCCCGCGGGATGGCCGCCATATTCACAGCAACAAACGGGCCACCCCGCCTGCGGCCGTATTCATGCAGCGCACGGGCAACCAGTTCCTTCCCCGTGCCACTTTCCCCGCTGATCATCACCGTCAGATCAGATGTCGTGAGGCGGGCAATGCTCCGGTAAATCCCCTGCATAACCGGGGACTGACCAATCAGCGGCAGGCGTTCTTCCGGCGGAGACAGCGCAACCGGCTTATCCGCCTCATGCGCCGGGGCTACCAATGCGCGAGCCACAACGCCCAGCAGTTCCTTCAGGTCAAACGGTTTGGCGAGATATTCAAACGCCCCACGTTGCGTGGCCTTGACCGCCGTTACCAGATTGGACTGCGCACTCATGACAATAATGCGCAGATCAGGCCGCGCCTGCCGGATCCGGGGAATCAGATCCAGCCCGTTGCCATCGGGCATCACCACATCGGTAATCACCAGATCGCCCTCGCCTTCCTCAACCCACTGCCAGAGCGTTGCCGCATTCGGCGTGGACTGAACCTGATACCCGGCCCGCCCAAGCGCCTGCCCGAGAACGGTACGAATGGAACGGTCATCATCAGCAACAAGAATGGTCGGCAAAGGTGTCATGGGGGTCAGGTTACACTCAGATACAGAAAGATCATTACAAAAAAAGAACGAAGACGTCAGATGCTTTCGCTGCCTTCAGGCACAACGCAGATACAGGCTGATTTCCGTGCGTCCGGGCCGGCTTTCCACCTCAATCACGCCCCCGTGGTCATCCATAATCTTGCCCACAAGAGCCAGCCCCAGACCGCTGCCGCTCATTTTGGTACTGACAAACGGCTCAAACAGATGCGGGCGGATGGTCTCTGAAATACCCGGCCCTGTATCCCGCACGGTCACAACCAGTGGCAGATGCCGCCACTGGGACGTGCCGGGCACAGCCAGCCGGATTCCGGGCCGGTAGCTGGTGCTCAGCGTAATCTCACCCGGCTTGTCTGACTCCTGAATGGCCTCAGCAGCGTTCTTGACCAGATTCAGCAGCATCTGCACCAGCTGGTCCCGGTTCCCCCACACATGCGGCAGAGACGGATCATACCGTTCCACAATCCGCACACCGGCTGCACAGCCCTTGCTGGCCAGCAGGCGCACATGCTCCAGAACGCGATGAATGTTCAGAGAGCGGTAATCTGCCGGGGCTTCCCCAAAGACACCCATCCGCTCAACAAGCGCATCAATACGGTCAACCTCGTCGCAAATCAGGGTGGCGAGTTCCTTGTCACTCTCCCCGACGGAATGTTCCAGAATCTGCGCAGCGCCTTTAATACCGGAGAGCGGGTTGCGCACTTCATGCGCCAGCATCTCCGCCATGCCTGACACGCTGCGCGCAGCGGAACGGAAGGCAAGCTGGCGGTCCAGCGCCCGCGCGGCAGAGGAGTCATGAAAGGTCAGCAAAATTGAGCCGGGATAATCCAGAACATCCGCACCCTGCACCGTCACCCCTTCATGATGGAAGCGCGGACTGCTGAACACCAGTTCATGCTCGGTGATGGAACCGCCTTCCCGGCGTACATGCTGCACCAGTAAAAAGAGCGGATGGTCTTCCGGCACCAGATCTTCCAGCATGCTCTGACAGAGCTGATGCCGGGAGGTGCCAAAAAACTCTTCCGCCGCGGCATTGGCAAAACGCAGTCTGTTTTCCGGCCCCAGTTCCAGCACCGGCACAGGCAGACTGTCCAGCAGTAACCCTGCGGACGGACTGCCATCCTGAGGCGCTGAGGGGGGCTTCTTCATGCAGCCTGTTTCATGCCGCGTGCGCCTGCGCATCGGCATGGCGGGAGGCCCGGGGCTCCCGCACAGCACCCTCAGCAATCTGCTGATCGTAAAAGTCGGAAATCATCGCTATGGCGTCCGGCGCGTTATCCACACGGTTGACCGCTGCGCGGAACCCGGCGGAACTCGGCAGCCCGGCGGAATACCAGGACACATGCTTACGGGCCAGACGCAGGCCCGGGCGTTCCCCAAAATGCTCCAGCATCATTTTATAATGCTCCAGCACAATGGCTTTTTCCGCCTCCAGCGTGGGGTCCGGCACCTCCTCCCCTGTCAGAAGAGCATGGGCAACCTGCGCCAGAAACCACGGGCGGCCATAGCATCCACGCCCGATCATCACGCCATCCGCACCGGATTGCGCCAGCGCGGCGCGGGCATCCTCAATGGTCAGAATGTCCCCATTCACAATAACAGGCAGACCCACGGCGTCTTTCACGTTCCGGACAAAAGCCCAGTCCGCCGTGCCATTATAAAACTGCTGGCGGGTCCGGCCGTGCACGGTAATCATGCGGATGCCTGCATCTTCCGCAATACGGGCCAGCACCGGGGCGTTCAGGTGGGCGTGGTCCCACCCCATCCGCATTTTCAGCGTGACCGGCACAGGGACAGCTTTCACCACGGCCTCCAGCAGGCGGGCAGCACCCGCCTCGTCCCGCATCAGTGCGGACCCGGCCATCTGGCCCACAGCCACCTTTTTTACCGGGCAGCCGAAATTGATATCAATCAGGTCCGCTCCACGGCCAACAGCAATCCGCGCGGCTTCCGCCATCGCGTCCGGGTCACACCCGGCAAGCTGCACGGCGTTTGGCCCACCGGCATCCGCAACCTCGGCCATCCGCAGCGTTGTGTCGTTCTCCCGCACCATCGCCCAGGACGCAATCATTTCGGACACGACAAGCCCGGCTCCCAGCTTTCGCGCCAGACGGCGGAAAGGCAGGTCTGTCACCCCGGACATGGGGGCGAGAATAACGGGCGTCTCCAGGCGCACGCCGCCCAGATCAATCGGCCGCAATAACGGTTGCGTTTGCACAGTCTTTTCCACTTTGCCTATGATTTAGGCAGATATACGCACTTCGAATTCGGGAATCAATCTTTTTATAGTCGTAACGTTTTGCTGCTGGAAAGTTCCCGAAAACCCGGCTTTCAGGCCTTTTCCACGAGCTGACGCGCCAGCGCATTATGCGTCTCGGCCAGCAATGCCGGATCAAGATCCACAAACTGCCCGTCCCGGATCAGCCACCGTCCATTGACCATGGAATACGCAACCCGCCGGGGCGAACAGAAGACAAGGGCCGCCACCGGATCAGACTGCGCCCCCGCATGGTCAATCCCTCGCAGGTCAAACGCCACAAGATCGGCCGCCTTGCCGGAAGCCAGCACGCCAATATCATCACGCCCCAGCACCGCAGCGCCGCCCCGGGTCGCCAGATCCAGCACTTCCCGCGCCTGCATCATCGGGCGATTATCTTCTGCTTCCAGCAGACGCCCAAGCAGCATGGCCTGCCGGGCTTCCCCCAGCATATGGCTGCCATCATTGGAGGCCGATCCGTCCACCCCCAGCCCGACCCGCATGCCGGACGCCACCATCCGCCGCACCGGCGCAATGCCTGAGCCAAGCCGCATATTGGAACAGGGGCAATGCGCCATCCCGGTCCGTGTTGCCCCAAAGCGGCTGATCCCCGCCGCATCCAGCTTTACGCAATGCGCGTGCCACACATCCGCGCCAACCCAGCCGACATCCTCGGCATATTCCGCAGGCGTCATGTTAAACCGCTCGCGGCTATAGGCTATATCACTGGTATTTTCCGCCAGATGCGTATGCAGCATGGTGCCTGTGGCACGGGCCAGCCCAGCAGCCTCGCGCATCAGATCCGGGCTTACGGAAAACGGAGAGCACGGCGCCACCACGACCCGTTGCATAGCCAGCGGAGAAGGGTCATGAAACGCCTCGATCACCCGTTGCGTATCGGCAAGAATAGCGACTTCTTCCTCCACCACGCTATCTGGTGGCAGTCCCCCCTTGCTCTCCCCCACACTCATGGAGCCGCGCGCGGCATGGAAGCGCATCCCCATGCGGGTCGCGGCTTCAATCTGATCATCCAGCCGGCTGCCGTTGGGGAACAGGTAAAGATGATCACTGGTGGTCGTGCAGCCGGACCATAAAAGCTCGGTCATGGCTGTGCAGGTGGAAACACGGATCATCTCAGGCGTCAGCCCTGCCCAGATGGGATACAGCGCCTGTAACCACCCGAATAGAGAGCTATCCTGTGCCGCGGGAATCACGCGGGTCAGCGTCTGATACATATGGTGATGCGTGTTCACCATGCCGGGCATCACCACATGCCCACTCATATCCTCCACCACATCCGCCTCTGGCAGCGGGTCCAGTGCGGAACCGAGTGCGACTACCTGCCGGCCCCGCACCAGAATCCAGCCGCCTTCCAGTTCTTCACGCTGGTCATTCATCGTTACGAGACGGAGGGTATTTTTCAGCAGGATGGTGGTCATGGGTTTCTTCTCCCAGTCCATGAGTCAGACCATGAAAAAGGCCGCCCATCGGTCCGATGCGCGGCCTTGCGTCAAACTTTCATGCACAGGCGCATTACGCGCTGCAATATCAGGGCAGCAGAACAGACACGGCGGCTGTGCAGGCAATCCCTTCTTCACGCCCGGTAAAGCCCAGTCGCTCCGAGGTCGTCGCTTTTACGGAAATCCGGCTGACATCCACTTCCAGCAGATCGGCCATCCGCTGGCGCATCGCCTGCGCATGCGGGCCAATTTTCGGGCGCTCACAGATCAGCGTCACATCCGCATTGATCAGCATACCGCCGCGCTCCCGAATCCGCTGCCCGGCATGCACCAGAAAGCGGGCGCTATCGGCATCCTTCCATTCATTCTTGCTGGGCGGGAAATGCGTGCCGATATCCCCTTCCGCCAGCGCGCCATAAATGGCGTCACACAGCGCATGGATGCCAACATCCGCATCGGAATGACCAGCCAGCCTTTGGTGTGCGGCACGGTGATGCCACACAGGATCAGCGGGCGGCCTTCTTCAAACGCATGGACATCATATCCAAGCCCGACGCGCGGCAGGAGAGTCGGACCGATCAGTCGTTCAAGGCGCACGAGGTCCTCCTCATAAGTCAGCTTGATATTGTCTTCATCACCGGGCACCAGCGCGACACTGAACCTGCCTCTTCCAGCAGTTTCGCATCATCCGTCGCGGTGGCGGAACCCGCCCCGCGATGCAGGTCTAAAAACAGACCAAAGCGGAAGCTGCGGGGTCTGTGCCCGGAAGAGATGGTCACGCGGCACTGTTCCCGCAATCACGCCATTTTCTTCGCGCTTCAGCGTATCTGCAACCGGCACGGCAGGGATAGCACCGGGATGTTCACCCAGAGCAGCAATCACAGCCTGCACCAGTTTTGCTGGCACGTAAGGACGGGCACCGTCATGCACCAGAACAAGGTCCGGACGCTCATTTTCCGGCAGAGCGGCAAGCGCTTCCAGCCCCGCCAGCACACTGGCCTGACGGGTCGCCCCGCCAGCCACCGGCGGCAGAACGGAAGAACCTTCCAGCGCCTGCGCCAGCGTCTCCGGGTCACCCACCGGCTGAACACAGCTTACATGAGGCAAAAGGGCTTCCGCAGCATGGCGGATAACCGGCTGGCCCGCCAGCAGCACGTACTGCTTCGGCGTTGCGGACCCGCTGGTCGCGGCATAACGGCTGCCTGTTCCGGCAGCCAGAAGAATGGCAGCTACTCGCATACCCGGAGCAATGCTGCGGGAATCCCGGCGCGTCAAGGCACAAAATAGCGCACTCAGCCGCCCATCAGTCCGGCACAGCAGCACCTCAGGTAGCGCATCCTTGTGAAATCCGTCTGCCACCCGTGTCAGACACCGCAGCGTCCGGCCTGCCCGTCACAGTAAATCTCACACAACCTGCGGCATGGTGGAAAAATTCGTCCGCTCCAATAAAAACAATGATATAGCTCACAACCATCAGAGGCCTTAATACCCGGCTTTATTTTTCTGCGACACAGACCAGAGATACCATGAAAACACTTTTACTTACTTTTGAATGCCCTCCTGACGTCACAGGCGGGGGTCTGTGCACGTATGTTCAGGAATATATCGCGGCAAAAATAGAACGGCGGGAACCAACGGTTATTCTGACGGCCGATTTCAACGTGCAGGATGAAGTCTGCACCTATTTTGGCTGCGTCAAAGTGGTCCGCTTCAACCCTTCCGCCGGTGACTCCTTTAAATATATGGGTCACTGGGCGGCCATGAGTTATGAATTTTCCAATCAGGTCAAAAAAATCATTACGGACGGGTTCCAGCCGGACTGGCTGGAAGTGTGCGATGGGTTCGGGCTGGGTTATTTCACACTTCAGAGAAAGCTGTGCCTTGAAGCCCCCTTTACGGACCTGAAAGTTCTGGTAACAGCTCATACGCCCGTCACCATGATTGATGAATGGGATAAGAAAAACATTTATGAACTTCCCACATATTTTACAAAATATATGGAACAGTTCTGTTTCATGGCTGCCGATAAGGTTATCTCCCCGAGCAACTTCCTCAAGAAGAAACTGCTCACGGAATTTCTTGAAAAGGAGGTTCCGATTGATGTTATCCCTAACCCCTACGAGAAACCTTTCGTCTCTTCAAAAACCGGCACTGACGCCGCCGAAAGCAGCCCGCTTCACGACATTCCTGACTACGCCATCGCGTCCAGAGTTTGCTACTGGAAAGGCATCGATCATGCTCTGGCAGGGTTTGACCTGTACTGGAGCAATGGCGGCCAGTCCTCGCTGTATGTTTATGGGTCCGACACGCACTATTTTAAAAACAATCGTTCTTTCAAAGAAACCCTGAGCACGAAATATCAGCAATGGATTGAAAAAGGCCTGCTGAAATTTGCGGGCCTTAAAGAACATTCAGAAATTCTCCTGATCAAAAAACAACTCAAGGCACTTTTCCACCCTTCCCTGTGCGAAAACTACCCCTATTCCGTTATTGAACATATGGCTGACGGCGGCATTGTCGCGGCCTCACTGAGTGGCGGACAGGCAGAATTTATCAGCGATACAGAAAACGGTTTTCTGTTTGACCCACATTCTCCCCAGTCCATACAGAACACCATTCTGAAAATTGACGCTCTGAACGATGCCGAACGTCATGCTATCGCGCAGAATGCCATGAGCACCATTGAGAAAACCTGTTCTTACGCCTCAGTCATGACGCAGAAAGAGCTGGTGCTTACAGCAGCCGAACAACAACCCGTCCGTGCCACTTTCCCTTTTACATCCGGGAAGGAACTCACCCATCCGGCAGCACAGACCTCCGCTGCTCTCACCGTTATCATTCCGCATTACAATCTGGGCACTCTGCTGGTTGAAGCCATTGAGAGCATCAAATTCAGCAGTCTGCCTAATATCAAAATTCTTGTTGTGGACGATGGATCAACAGACAAAGAGTCCATCATTATCCTCAAAACTCTGGAAGCGCGTTACGCGGACCTGAAGGTTCTTTACAAGAAAAACTCAGGCGTTGCCGAAACCCGGAATATCGGCGTGCAGCACGCAACAACAGAGTATATCGCACTGCTGGATGCGGATGATCTTGTCTGCGCCTCCTATTATGAAGCCGCACTCAAAATCCTGAACCGTTACAGCAATGTTGGATTTGTTGGCGCATGGAACGAGGACTTCAATCAGACTGGCCGCCTGCGGCTCTGGCCGACCTTCAACCCCGAAATCCCGCTCCAGATGATCATGAACACCGCAAACTGTCAGGGGCTGGTGGTGCGGCGGGACGCCTACCTCGCGCATGGGCAGCATGATCCGGAACTTGGTATGTTTCTGGACGACTGGGAGGCAACCATTTCAATGGTTCTTAACGGTGTCCGCGGCGTGATGATCCCGCACCCTCTGTTCAAATACCGTATTCGTGAGGACTCCATCTTCCGCGATAAATTCAGGATGTTTAATCTCAATTACAATTACATCATTGATAAACATCAGGATAAGCTTTCAGGCACCTATGGTGAGATTATCAAGTTCCTGAATGCCAACGGCCCCAACACCCAGTATCACAACCCGACTTTCCCGCCTGAGCGTAACACGCACCCTGAACCTGCACAGACGGCAGCACCGCACCACGCAGAAGGCAGACTGGTCCAGCTAGCGCACAAATATTATGATCGGGTGAACCAGCCCGGAGCCATTCGCGATCTTCGCATCGGCTTGCGCAAACTGGGAGCGGGACAACTCATGTCCCGCTTGAAAAAATAAGATTTTCAGCCCCGATGGCCGTTATAAAGCCATCGGGGCTTACAACTTTCTGAGCAGCCGGGCTGATCAGATGAACTGACCAGCTTAAATAATATCTGTGGCTAAAGCCCTCTCGTGCTTAACCAGCTTTATTTTACGATGATCTTCCTGACTACCCGCAATACAAAACCAAAGACCGGCAAACGGAAAATGCTGTAATATCGCTCGTTCAGGCGATGCAGCCGCGAAGATTTAATCCGTTCAAGCTCCTGCCTGACTTCATCAAACTCACGCCGTTTGCAGGCTTCGTCACGTTCAAGATGTGTGACATGATCAGTCAGGTCTCGCCGCCTCTTCCGTTCCCGGTCAACAAGATCTTCCCACTTCTTTATTTCCAGATCTTTTTCGGCAGACGTCTCGCTTAATTTTTTCTGTAATTTTTCCAGACGCAGCAAAAGCGCATCATTCTGCCTCAGCACGGAAGCGCGCTGCTCCCACTCCGCCTGCCGGTCAAGATTAAGGCGTTTCACAGTATCCCGGAGCAATCTTGCTTCCGCCCGACTCCCCTGCTCTGCAAGTGTATAATCCGAGCCACGCTCTTCAAAAGAAACTGTAGGGAACCGATGCAGCGTATACTCAAAAATCGCTTTGATCTTGAAGTAACTTGAGGGCTCAAGCCGGACTGTTCGCCCCAAAAGGGCCGCAAGCACCGCCATATGCAGGCGATCTGTCTCAACACATTCAAACTGGCTGATCAGCCCAGCTACCGCACGCAGGGGCTTTACACATTGCTCAATGCTTGTCCATTGAACATCATTAAACAGGAGCGGCAGATCAACGGATGTTCTGGGAGGCGTTTTCCGGCCGCCTTCTTCATCCAGCCTGAAAATCTGGAGAACCGGATACTCGCCTTCAATTTCCAGATCGGAAAAATGCTTCTCATTTGTATAAAAAGCCATGTCGGAACAGACAAAAATCCGATCTTCCGGCATCCCTTGCCGGAGAAGCTCTTCGTAGCTTTGCTGCTCCCTACAAAAAATCGTCACCTGATCCGCATAGGGGACGAATTCTGAACCAAAGCCAAAAAAGCTGGTGGGAAGAATAAGAAGCTGCCCACCATTCTGCAAAAATGTGAGGGTCTGCTCGAGATAGGTTTCCCAAAGACCTTTGACCCAGCCTCCGCCGCCGCCCATCACAATATAATTATACCCGGAAAATGTCTCTTTGGACCGGCCCTCAATACATTTAGGAGACCATCCAAGGTCTTCAAACAGGTCCAGAGTTCCCAGCGCTATCAGCCCATCACCAAGATTACCGTAACCAGGATAGAAGGCAGCATCATTCTCTATAAAATGCTTCAGGGACTCAATCAGCTTGGCATTGTGCCAGATTTCTTCACGAACAGCTTGCCTGATATTTTTATAGTTTTCATTCATTTCAAAGGGTTCCCTTCACAAGCTGTTCTTCAAGCTGCCTGTAGAACGCAGCGACGTTTAAAGCATATGTTGAGCGCGCATGCTGCTGCTCAAAGTGCTCATGCAAACACTGTATTTTATTCTGAATTTCCGCATCGGATGCACTAAGAAATTCTTTAATTTTAGTGACATACCGTGCAACCAGTTCTGTATCATCCGCGCTGTTGCGCACCAGAAAACCAGAACTCTCGCTAATCAGTTCAGAAACACCTCCCACATCAACTGTAATAATGGGAATACTCATCTGCGCAGCCTCCAGAAGAACATTCGGAAGCCCATCAAAAAGTGAGGTATAAAGAAACGCACTTTTATCAGTGAACGGAATACTCTCTAGGCCACTAAAGCTACCTTTATAAATCACATTTGGGCAATCATCGAAATAGTGTGGTTCAAACTGATCAAGAACCGCACTCCCATAAACGTAAATTTTCGTGTCAATATTTTCAGCCAGCAACTCGACAGCGAGTTTATGCAATAAATCAGGGCGTTTTTGTGAATCCAGACGCGAAGCCCATATTAGGCACCGTCCTCCTTCCTGATGCCGCAACGCGGGTGATACAGACTGGCTATAGGTATAAAGGGTCTGGGTACGCCCCTGATAAACCGGAATACGATACTCAAGCTGCTCAAGATTGAGGCTATGGTCCGAGACAACATAATCAATATGGTTTCTGTAATCACTCAGAAAACGATATTCGGCTCCGTCTTCATAGAGCGTATGATTCATAATGTAGTAAGATGCACAAAAATAGAAATAGACAAGCTGCCGCTGCTGGAAAAAGTCAGCATAGGAACGCATAACATCTTCACAAAACGGGCAGAATTTCATAAAAATTCTTGCTGTAGAAGCAAAATTTTCAATGATCCTGACAGCCATTTCAGGGATGCGTGCAGCAGCACTCCCGTTTAGCAGCGTATCAAGATCAATAACATCCAGCCCCTGTGGCACCTTGCATCGTTCTTTAGAACTGCAAAGCCTTTGCCCAAGGATCAGCAGGCAGGTTTTATTGTCTTCTTTGAGCGCCGTCTCGATAAAATTGAGAACATATTTTTCGCCACCCCCTTTGGAAAGGAAAGGCAAAAAGAAAACATCTGTGTAGGTCTTACCTTTTAATGCCGTACAGATTTTTTCATAACCAAGACCAAAACTCTCAGAAATACCGACATTTGTAAAAAACTGTGCATCCCGAAGGCTGTAAGGATGGATTTCAGGCTCGATCATATTCGCCTGATGAACAAGCTCCTGAAGATAAAGTGTGTTGGTATAAGATTTTTTAAAATCGATATGCTTCTGAGGAATTATACCAGTCTGGTTTCTGTTCTGAACCAGATCCAAAAACACATCTCCCTCAAACAAGCGGGAGTTAGGCACCATGCGTTTTCTGTCTTTCCCCAAAGACGCCATAATACTCCCGCGTCTCTGACGATAGAAAATGATCGTATCCTCTGCCACGACCAAATTAAAACCCGCAGCAATCAGCCGTAAGTTGATATCATAATCTTCATAGGCATAGACCGCAGAGGCAGAGCAGTCGCGATACGCCACCTCAAGCAGATCCTGTCGTCTTGCCATAAAGCGGGAAACATACGGATGCTCCCCAAGCATTCTATAAAGACCAACTTGATCAAGCGGATAGAACCGACAAACATAATTATCATCGCCAAAAGAATGATAATATTCAGGGAAAACAACTATCTTCTCATTCGGCGCATTCTGCTGCTTCTGATAAAGCGCATGGATGAAATTTCTGGAAACCAGATCATCTGCATCTGCAGGGACAATATAATCGCCAACGGCAACCCCGATGCCGTAATTGCGCGCAAGCCCCAAGGAACGGACTTTGATATTTTCCAACCTGACGGAATCAAACCCGGAATAATCGTAATTTTTTAAAAGCGAGAGCGTTCTTTCATCGGCGTGGTCTGCAACAATAACCAGCTCTGATTTAATATTATAAAGACGCGCATGCTCAACAGAATCACGGAGAGAGCGCAGGGTCGGATATAATAAATCCTGCTCTCTGTGCACATTCAGAATAATAGAAACATCCATACCTGGCATATAACACTTCCAAACAACAACTGAGAGCAGACTTAATAATTACGTCTTACCTGCGCGGGAGTAATCCCGAACAGAGCCTTACGAAGGGTCGACAAAAAATGATGGGAGTGTGCCTTTTTCGCTCTGAAGCAGATTGTCAATCTGATCACATGCGGCCAGAGCTTCCGTAATCGTCACATCCATATCGAGATAACGATAAGTGCCGAGCCGCCCAAGGAAAGACACACCTTTTTCTGAGCGCGCCAGCGCAATGTAGCTCTCCAGCATTTTCTTCTCATTCACCAGGCGGATGGGATAATACGGAATATCCTGCTCACTGGCGAGACGACTATATTCACGGAAGCACACTGTTTTAGAGAATTTCTCCTGCTCCCACGGTGCAAAATGCTTATGCTCGGAAATACGGGTAAACGGCACAGTTTCATCGCAATAGTTGATAACAGCCGTGCCTGATGGTCCCCGTCATCCACAAACCGCTCAAAATCAAGGGTTCGGTACCCAAGGCGCCCAAGGCGAAACTGGAAATACCGATCAATGGGGCCTGTATAAAAAACGTGGTCATACTGCTCTTCCAGACTTTCAAAAGAGCAACCAAGCCGAAGATCAATCCCGTCAACAGCCAGAATATTCTGAACAATGCTTGTATAACCGTCTTCCGGCATCCCCTGATACGGATGATTGAAATAATTATCATCGTAATTAAAGCGCAGCGGCAAACGCTTTAAAATAGAGGCCGGAAGCTCCGTCGGTTCCAGCCCCCACTGTTTACGCGTATAGCCGTGGAAAAATGCACGATAGAGTTCCGGGCCAATCATGCTCAGCGCCTGTTCTTCAAAAGAACGAGGAGCCTGAATGGAACGATCCGCTTTGCTTTCAATAAAAGCCCGTGCGTCCTTCGGCCCCATGGTTGTTCCAAAGAACTGGTTGATCGTCAGAAGATTTACCGGAAGCGTATAGACACGCTCTTTTGAAATCGCTTTAACCCGGTTCACATAAGGCTGAAACTTGCCGAAACGCTGCACATACTCCCACGCCCTCTCATCGGCTGTGTGGAAAATATGCGGCCCATATTTATGGACCATAACGCCGGTTTCCGCATCCCGCTCCGTGTGGCAGTTGCCGCCAATATGAGGGCGTTCATCCACAACCGTCACCTTGTAGCCACGCTCAGCCAGATGCCGGGCAAGAATTGCTCCGCTAAACCCGGCGCCCACAACGCAGAATGACTTCAACTTCTCAACTCCCGACAGGACCAGGTCTGGTTTTACGCAAAGCCCTTAACCGGGCCGGAATGACGATATCTTCATTCTTCCCAAGGCCTACCCTCAGGCACGGCTTTCGGCAAGCAAAAGCACGCTGCAAACTGTGCTGAATGATCAGCCAGCCTTTGATGTTGAGAATGAAGGATAAAGTCTATGGCGCGCCCTGCTGGATTCGAACCAGCGACCCACAGCTTAGAAGGCTGTTGCTCTATCCAACTGAGCTAAGGGCGCGTACTCTGCACCCTCCGATAGTCGGAAATATCCGGAAAATCAATGGGTCCAGTTCTGGATCCGGTCAGACCGGAAATTGTCGGCATACACTTTGGGCTTGCGAATACGCTGCACCGGGGCTTCAACCTCGTATGCCACGTGCTCACGCTCAGCGTAAGCCACAGCCTCATCGCAAGACTCAAAATACAGGCGAAGCTGGGACTGGGTGTCCTGACTTCCTGTCCAGCCCATCAGCGCATCCTGACGCCTTGGAGCTGCTTGCCCATATTCAAAAACCCACTCACGCGTGCCAGCCAGTCCTGACTGCCCCGCGGGTTTAGGCTGCTTATAAATCCGTGCCGGCATAGTGATGCCTCCAGATATAAGTGGTCGGGGCGCCCGGACTCGAACCGGGGGCCTCGTGTACCCAAAACACGCGCGCTACCAGGCTGCGCCACGCCCCGAATGCAGCGGAACCTAAGCGGCATTCGGCAGGCTGGCAAGCCCATTGTGGTAAAAAATCAGTCAGCCTTGTTTTCAGCTTTATCCATGGCCTTGGTCGCCAGCGGAGGCACAAACAGCGGCGCTGTATCCCACGGGAACAAAACCCAGGTATCCTGCGGCACTTCCACCACAAAATGATTGGTCAGCTTCATGCCCGCCGGCTTGGCATACAGGCAGGCAAAATAGGCTTTGGGCAAGCGTTCACGCACAACGCGCGCGGTAACACCGGAATCCACCAGATCGTCAATAACGAGAAACCCCTCACCATCCCCTGCCGCATCGGGAGACTTAATGATGGTCGGCTTGCCGCGCTCTTCTTCATCATACGTCACGACGGAAATCGTTTCGACCAGACGGCAGTTCAGTTCCCGCGCGATGATCGCCGCAGGGATCAACCCGCCCCGTGTGACGGCAACCACACCTTTAAAGGGCATTTTAGGCACCAGAGCTTCTGCCAGAATACGGGCATCTCTGTGTAACTGGTCCCACGTGACAGTCGCGTAATTTACGGCCATCTGGCGCTACTTCCTCTTCAAACAAACATCAGGCCAGACAGACCCGGCCAACAGGACCCGTCCGGGCCTTACCGCGCCCTTCTGCCACTAGTCCGGGCTGCGCTGCAAACCTCGATTAAGAAAAATTTCCTGCACCCGAAAATATAGCGTAATTTTCTTTCAATCGTTATGCTTCCCCCATGACTTCAGAACCCCTCTCCCCCCTCCCGCCTGTGGTGCTTGACCACCCCCTCATCCAGCACAAGCTGACCCATCTGCGCCGTAAGGAAACCTCTACAGCCGGCTTCCGCCGTCTGGTGCGCGAACTCAGCCTGCTGATGTGCTATGAAGCCACACGCGACCTTCCGCTGGAGCCGGTGCAAATTGAAACACCGCTTGAGACAATGCAGGGCCAGCAACTGGCGGGCCCGGATGTCTGCTTTATTTCCATCCTGCGGGCCGGGAATGGTTTGCTGGATGGTATGCTGGACCTCGTGCCGTTCGCGCCTGTTGGGCATATTGGTCTGTATCGTGACCCGGACAGCCTTGAGGCCGTGGAATATTACCTCAAACTCCCCACGCAGATTGCGTCACGCCGCTGCGTTGTGGTGGACCCCATGCTCGCCACAGGCCACAGTGCCGCCGCAGCCCTGACGCGCCTGAAGGAACAGGGGGCAAAACGCCTGCTGTTTGTCTGCCTGCTTTCCACACCGGAAGGGATTGCCTGCCTGCAAAAAGCCCATCCGGACGTGCCCATCATCACCTGCTCGATTGATCGCGGACTGGATGACCATGGCTACATCCGCCCCGGACTTGGCGATGCCGGGGACCGTCTATTCAGCACCCGCTAAATCTTATGGCGCCTGCTCCTGTTTTTGCATCTGCCCGCCGTATTCTGCTGCTTGGAATGCTGGCGGGATACATCAACGCGCTCAGCTTTATTGATCTGGGCGGGATGTTTGCAGGCGCCATGACAGGCAACACGATCCATATGGACGCAACCTTTGCTGCCGGAAACTGGCAGCATGGCATGCAGATTGCGGAACTACTTCTAGTCTTTTTTCTGACAGCCATTTTGGCATCCTGCCTTCGGCTTATTGTGCCGCCAGTCTGTAATTTTATCGTCATGGCGTTTCTGCTGTGCCTTGCGGAAGGCCTGCATGGCGCCCCTCAGCAGGTGCGTTATGAATGTCTGATCCTGCCTGCTCTTATGGCCATTCAGGGGCAAACTCTGGCCCGTTTTTCAGGCAACGCCATTCAGACAGTCGTTATTACCAGCAATCTGCTGAAATGCGCGGCGGCCATTGCCACGTGGCTGCTGTCATTCTGGCCGGGTCGTAAAATTCCCCGCCCTTCACTGGCGGCACTTTTTCTGCCGGGATTATCATGGGTCGCTTTTCTGGCTGGAGCAGCCGTAGCGTCTCTGGCCCTGGCCCTGCATGCACAATTCCCTTTCCTCTGGCCGTTACCCCTGATTGGCCTGCTCTGCATTGATATCGGCCGGGCCGAGCGCACCGGCCAGCTCGACTGAGCAGTGCCGCTTTGCCGAATAGCTGACATGCCCGAGAGCCCTTGGTGTCAGACGCCGTTCTCAGTAGGACACAGGCATCACAAAGACTAAGCAGCAAGGCGGCCGGATATGAGTATCTCCTGGGGTGATTTTCAGGCTGTGGTGCAGCTTTCAGCCGGGCTTAACGTGGCCATCCTGAGTTTTGTCGATATCAGCCTGCCCGCCATCAAGGAGCGTCGGCGCGTCTTCACCAAGGCGCGGCAGGAACTGGATATCCACCGCAAAAACCCGCACATGCGCACGGATGAACAAAAGGCGGACCACGCAAATGCCATAGGCGAAGTGGACCGCCAGCTTTTTGATCTGTGGCGTGAGACGTCTGCCTTTGAAAGCATTGAAGATTCCCTGATCAAATCAACCGGGGTGTTTGGCTTTTTTGGCGCGGTGCTGAGCATTACCCTGCTCTGGTATTCCGCCCTGCATTATAATGAGGGCATCTCATTCACCGGTGAGTTGCTGACTGTCCTGTCCTTCTTCTCACTGGTCGCCGCGTTTCTCATCAATTTCGTCACCGCCTCCAAAGCGTCTCAATACGCCAAACGCTGCAACGCGCTGCGAGACCATATGCGGACCAGCCTCTGAACCGCAGTCCATCCCGGAAGTAGGTATCAGGCTAGGATAAACCCGCTGAGCAGCATCCCGCGGCAGAGAGTTGTCGGAAGCCACGGCGCATCCAATATTAGGGTGCGGAAAAGGGCCTTTCTGACAGCGCCCTTCTTTATTGCAGCAATGGATCTTACTCATGCGTTTTAACACAAAGGCATCTCTGGCCGCTCTGGCCGTGCTAACGGCCACACCGATGATGGCGCACGCCAGCAGCCTTCACACCAAATGGGAACAGTTTAAAGCGGGCCGCGCCTTCCGCCACCTGTCCGCTGATGGCCAGCGCGCCATGGCAGACATTGTTCAGGCCCGTGAAACGCTGGCAGCAGGCAAGACCGACGCCGCGATTCCGGCACTTTACGATGCTCAGAAGCGCCTGACCGCCGCTGGCAAGGCTGAAACAAAGTTTAATGCTGCGGAAAGCCAGCTTCAGCCAGCACCGCAACATCCGGCGTCTCCCGACCACACGCCAGCAACCACACCCACCACATGGATTCCGGTTGGCGGAGAATTCATCGCTACGGAAACACTGGCTCCGGAAAAGAAGGCGGCTGTTGCCACGGCAAATGGTCAACTGAAAGCTGGTCAGACCGATCAGGCTGCCCAGACCATGCAGGTTGTGGGGGAAGATGCTGACTTCATCGTCGCTCTGGCTCCGCTGGCGCAGACACAGGGTGCGCTGAACCGCGCAACTGTCTTTACCGAAGGCAAGCAGGCATCTGAAGCAGTCGCCGCACTCGACCAGATCCTGAACGGTCTGGTATTTGTCTCGGAAGATTTTGCTGAGTCCGCCATGCCGGATCACGGCAAAGCGCCTGCAAAATCCAGCCACTAACGGCTGAAAAGAAAATGAGGGAGGCGCGCACCGCACCTCCCCCATCCAGACCTTTCACGCAGCTTAAAACGCTGCGTGTCAGTGCAGTTTTTTAGAAATCGACGCTGGCCGTTCCCATCACCATAAACGGTGCTGCGACGGAATAGGTCGTGTTACCACCTTTGATCTTGGACCCATACATCCCGGTTGTTGCCAGAGCGTTCGCGGCGGTGCCGTTAACAAAGCCCAGATAACGACGGTCCGTGATGTTCCGCAGGTTCAGGCGCAGGGTCGGAGATTTCATGATACCCCAGTCCTTGAAGCGATAACCGGCATTGATATTCATCGTCAGATAGCCGGGAATATGCTGGTCATTCACAAATGTTGAATACTGCTTGGCAACATATTTCAGGCTGTAGCCGCCAAACAGGTGCCCGTCATCATAATCGAGGTTGAAGCCCAACTGATATTTCGGCGTCTGCGGCGCAAACTTGCCCTTACTGAATACGAAGTCACTCGCACCACCCGCTGCGATATTGCTGTCTGTGCGGGCGTTAACATACTCAGCAGAGAAATAGGGGCGCAGATGATACAGGATCGGCCGTGTGCCCACTTCCAGATCCACACCATCAGCATGAGAGTTCCCGCCGTTGATGCTGCGGGTATAAGTATAGCCTGTATCTGTTACCACGCTCTGCTGATACAGACGGTTGGTGAAGTTATAATGGAAGTATGACACAGAGCCCATCACCAGCGGCCCCTGATAACGCCAGCCGAACTCCTCAGAAATGGAGATTTCGGGTTTCATGTTAGCGTTAGCCTGTGTGCTGTAGCTATGGGATTTTGTATTGTAGGACCCTGAGTCATACAAAGACGTATTCATGGGAATACGGAAGTTTGTGGTTGAGGACGCAAAAAGCTGGTTTTCATCGTTAATTTTGTAACGAATAGACACAGCCGGCAGCGGCTGCTGCCAGGATCCTTTGATGTAAGGCCCGGTAGATGTATCCGGCAGGTTATTCTGCCCGTCACGATTGACCACAGCATATTTCAGGCCAGCTTCAATCGTAAGGCGGTTATTCAGCAGAGAAAGGCTATCCACAATGAACATGGTGTGGATACGGGTCTGCGTCAGCGTGTCACGATACTGCGCCGTCACGCCGTTGGAATAGACCATGTTGGTCCCGCCACCCAGCAGGTCATCAGGCTTGCCTGTTTCGCCATCAATCAGACTGAACGGCGCTGTCTGCCTCTGCTTTGAATATTCAAACCAGTAACCCACTGTCAGGCGGTTGATGCCTGTATGCAGCGTCAGTTTTGTCACCGCACCGGGGCGGTAGGTCTGCGTATTGGACGGGTTATACAGCAGCAGAGATTTTGTATTGGAAGCATTATAAGGCCCGATAGAACCCGTGACTGTCTGCTTACCATACTGCTGGCTGGTCAGGCTTTCATTATACGCACCGCCACCGTTGCCATTCCCGTACCAGAAATAAGGTGTTTCGGTCAGGTCAGATTATCAGTGAGGGTGAAGGTAGACGGCGCACTAGCATAAATGTTGGTAAACGGGTTGCGGTGCAACTGGTAATAGTTTGCGCTCGGATGCTTGGGGTCCCATTTGCTTTCATAGGTGTTGTACACACCTTTTGACTGCCAGGCCGCCATATTGGTGGACGGGAACAGCACGCCGGTTGACTGGTTACCGACCAACGAGAAAGACACAACGTTGCCTTTCCCCCAGGCGCTCATCCACTTGGTTTCCCCATGCATCTTGTTCTGGCCGCCCGGCCCACGCCAGGACTGCTCAGCAGCATCAGAGAAAGAGACATAGCCTTTGACATTGGTGTGGCCGACATAGCCGGTATCCAGACGACCAAAAATGCGGCGTGCGTTATAATTCCCGTAGGAACCAACGATTTTCCCGCCCAGATGATCTTTCGGGTTCATCAGATACATGTTGACAGCACCACCGGTGGCGCTGATATGCGGGCTGTCCAGATCCGCAGAACCCTGCTCAACATTGATACTGCGCAGGTTTTCCGGGTCCACGATTTCCTGCGGGTAAACGGCATAGTTCCCGATATCATTGATCGGGAAACCTTCAAGAGTAAAGCCGATCTGGCTTTCAGTCAGGCCACGCATGGTCATGTGACCACCGGACAGGCCCATCGGGTCTGTCGAGGTGGTGTTCACCCCCGGCAGCATTTCAATAAGCTGCATCGGGTTCAGGCCGGTTGCCTGCTTTTCAATATATTCTGATGTGATGGTGGAGCGCGATTTCGGCGCGTCTTCCTTGACCATCAGACCCCCGCCCACCTGACGGTGGCGGGCACCTTTGACTTCAACCTTTTCAGGAGCCTGATCGGTCGGAGCCGTGGAGCCCATCATGGATGGCTCACTGGAGGAAACTTTTGACGGTGCAGACGCACGCACATGCCCGACGGTCTTTTTCGTCGCATCAGGTTCTGCAGCAAAGCCTGCTGAGAACGGGAGGGTTGTAAAGCCAATCAGCGCGGAAGTGGCCAAAAGTTTCTGCATTGCGGTGAACTGTTCCATTAAAATTATTGTTAGGCGCAGACCCTCCTTAACATTCACGAAATAAGATTTATTTTAAAATTTTATGACAGCCGCCTAAAAACAACAACTTGATGTTTTTTTGCAACAGATCGAAATCGGAATAATAATAAAAATCCAGACGACTTCAGAAAACTATATTTTTTTCTAGGCTTCTTTTGCATTTCTTGTTTTTTCAGACTGCTTTACGCACCTTAATTTTTGTCATTAAAAAACGTGTCTTTCTTTAATTTTTATACATATTCGTATCAATCAGCAGGGCGCCGCATGCTCCCGGCGCACCGGGAGCATGGTGCCTCATCCGTGGAGAAGGGGCTTCCCGGCTGCAGGGTCCGTCACGCCCGTGCGGCCTGTTTCAACATGCCCTGCAAAACGGCTGGTTACATTCGGCTCTGCGGATGCAAAAACCGTCACATCATACCAGTGGTGGCTTCCGGCCAGACCAATCTGCTCCTGCTGGGTGCCACGGGCAGGCAGCACCACCGTCCGCTTTGCCATGCCATACGCATTGTCCTGCATCTGCACATTTTGTGGCCGGTTTGTATGGTTTGTCAGTTTGACAACAATCGCCCCTGCCCCGGTCTGATCCATCACTGAAACGCCGACATCCGGACGCCCTTTACGATGGAAATACCGCGCGAACCCATTCGGCCCGAGCACCATGAGACGCAGCATCCCGCCCGCAGGCACATGCCACTGATCCTGCAAGGACGCACCAGCCCCGACCGTATACCGGCGCGGCTTTTCATCTGACTGCTCCTGATAAACATAGAAGCAGGCTCCGGCTGTGCCATGATTTTCAAACTGAAGAGTGCAGGCTCCTGCGGGTCCATCCACCTCATTAACAGCAAGAACATAAGGCAGCGGGCGCGTTGGCCTGTGCCCTTTTTCCTGCTCACCAATATCAGACAGGCTGCTTTGCACCGGAACAGCCGGGTCAGGCAACTTGCAGGACTGGTCCGTTTTGCTCCTGTAATCCGCCGTATCCGGAAGGTTCCCCTTCAATCCCTGCTTGCGTGAGAAATCGAACGCGCTGGTCAGATCCCCGCAGACAGAACGCCGCCAAGGCGTAATATTGGTTTCACGCACCCCAAAGCGCGCTTCGATAAACCGGAGAACCGAGGTGTGGTCAAACACTTCCGAGCAGACAAACCCACCCGTGCTCCACGGAGACAAAGCCAGCATGGGGACACGCGGCCCCAGCCCGTAAGGCAGCATGTCTGCGGTGTAGCGTTTCGGCTCATGCGGCGTGAGACGATCATGAATCTCGCCGCGCGTATCAACGGTACTTTTCCCCGGCAAAACAGGCGTGGGCGGCTGCGGGGGCGGAACATGGTCAAAATATCCGTCATTTTCATCATACATGACGAGCAGAACGGTTTTTGCCCATACGTCCGGGTTGGCTGTCAAAGCATTCAGCACACGGGCAATGTAGGTTGCGCCATAACCGGGGGTCCAGCGCGGATGCTCGGAATAAGCCGCAGGCGGCAGAAGCCAGGAAACCTGCGGGAGCCGGTCCGCCAGCACATCCTGCCGCAGCGTATCAAGCGTGCGCTTCGTCATGGCGCGCTGATAAAGCGGGGACGTCTCGGGCGCATCGACATAGTTGCGGAAGTTCATCAGCACGTTCGTGCCGAAATTACCGTTCTCCACATCAGCCGGAGAAAGCCCCTGCTGATAAACCTGCCAGCTTACCCCGGCGGCCTCCAGCCGTTCCGGATAAGTGGTCCAGTTAAATGGTCCGGGCACCTTCGGGTAAAAGGCACGATCAACCCAGTCCACATTATCCAGCACAGGACCGCCGCCAACACCTTCCCCGTCCACGGTTCCGGTCATCAGGTAAAAGCGATTGGGATGCGTCTGCGTCGGGGTGGAGCAGAAATAATGATCACAGACCGTAAAGGCATCCGCTAGCGCGTAATGATACGGAATATCTTCACGCGTGTAATAGCCCATGGTCATGTCGGTCTTGTGCCGGGGCCACTGGTCATTCCACCCGGCGTTGATCGCGGCGTGCGTAGGAGCCAGTTATGGTCAAGGTCCAGAACACACTGCGCGCTTGTGACATGCGTCCGGAGTTGGAATGGCAGAACGCGCCCGTTCTCGGGCTTTGCGCGCCACTGTGACCAGACTGGCGTTCCATCCGGCGAGCGCACCGGGTGACGGTCCCCAACCCCGCGCACCCCGTTCAGGTGGCCAAAATAATGGTCAAAGGAGCGGTTTTCCTGCATCAGCACAACAATGTGCTCAACATCTTCCAGCGTGCCGCTCCGGCGTTCCGCCGGAATAGCCAGCGCACGGTTAATGGAGGAAAGGAGACCCGCTGTTACAAGTCCGCTTCCGCCCTTCAGAAGTCCTCGGCGCCCGATAACCGACATACATGCCCTCTCGATTTCACATGCTCACAAAACTCTTTTGCGAACAGACAAGAGGCAGCTCTATACAGAAGCAACCCTCTCCGCGCCAATAATGACAGGCTTCATCATGATGTCACATATCGGGATATCCCGGACCTGATGCGGCGTACTGTAGAACTGCGCTGTTCCCAAGAGTAAAAAATATTACCTTTCCGAATAGATACATTTTTCTGAAAAAACTATACTCCTCAGACCTCATCAGAATTTTTGAAGGCCTTCTCCATGAGACACTCTTTCACCCATCTCGCTGCGGCAGGCTGCCTGATGCTTGGTCTGACAGCCACAAGCACACAGGCGCTGGCATGGGGGCGTGAAGGCCATCAGGTTGTAGCGGCGCTGGCGTGGGATTACCTGACTCCCGATGTCCGGCATAAAATCGACCTGCTGTTAAAGCAGGACAAAGATACACTGACCCCGCCCGACTTTCTCTCCCGCTCAACATGGGCCGATTCCTGGCGCAGCGCCGGGCACAAGGAAACGGGTGAGTGGCATTTTGTAGATATCGAGCTTGACCACCCGGATCTCGCTCAGGCGTGCTACAATTTCCCGGCGCAGACCAACCCGGCCAGCGGTGGCCCGGCAAAAGACTGTGTGGTCAACAAAATTCCCCAGTTTGCAAAAGAACTCGCAGCCCCGGACACACCGCCTGCTGAGCGCGTTCTCGCCCTGAAATATCTGGTCCATTTTGTAGGCGATCTGCACCAGCCTCTCCATGCGGCCGATAATCACGACAAAGGCGGTAACTGTGTCCGCCTCGCGCTGGGTGGCCCGCGCACAACCAACCTTCACTCCTACTGGGATACCGCTCTTGTTTCAGAACTGGACCCGAACGCCAAAAGCCTGAGCGACTCTCTTTTCATGCACATTACCTATGATGACAAGCAGGCATGGCAGAGCGGCACCCCCTCTGACTGGGCACAGGAGAGTTTTGGTCTGGCACGAACCTATGCTTATCAACTGAACACCTTAAAAGCTGGGTGTGACCCGGATAGCGCCCCGGTTGAACTCCCCGCGGGTTATGATGCCGCCGCACGCACTGTTGCTTCACTTCAGTTGATGAAGGCGGGAGTTCGGCTGGCTTATCTGCTGAACACAGCCCTAGCCGACGTCCAGATCAAACAATAACCGGATTTATCCCGCGCCGGGGCGGTGTATGTTTTCCATGGAGCAAAAGCCGCCCTGTTATCAGGCTCAGGAGATCTGCTCTCAGATTTCAGCCCCGGCAGGCCGCATCAGAAGCTGGTCCATTAACGCCTGTAAAGATGCCTGCCCGGTAACAAGGGCTGCCACAGCCTCGATAATCGGCACATTGACCTGATGGCGACGGGCCAGTTCAGTCAAAGCCAGCGACGTAGCGACCCCTTCTGCCACGCCACCGGCTGCCGCTTCCGCGTCTGGTGGCGTGTGACCTTCACCTAATGCCCGGCCAACACGGAAATTTCTGGAGGATGTGCCGGTACAGGTCAAAAGCAGGTCCCCCATTCCGGAAAGGCCGGACACAGTCGCCGCATCGCCCCCAAGTGCTTGCGCAAGACGGCTAATTTCTGCCAACCCTCGCGTTACAAGAGCTGCGCGCGCATTTTCTCCAAGCCCTGCGCCAATTGTCACACCCGCAGCTATCGCAATCACATTCTTGGCTGCACCGCCAAGCTGGACCCCGATAATATCCGTGCTGTCATACAGCCGGAAAGCGGGCGTTCCCAACAGATCCGCCAGAGAACGCGCCTGCCCCTCCTCCCGTGCCGCGATAACAGCCGCCGCGGGAAGCCCTGCTGCAACCTCATGCGCAAAATTTGGCCCTGACAGCACAGCGCCCGCATGGCCCGACCTGATGGCCTCAAGACTATCCAGCGGAAACTGAAGTGTATCGGGTTTGACTCCTTTGCAGCACAGAATAAGGGGCGAGTCTGTTTCCATCTGTGTCAAAATGGACGCCAGATGCTGCATAGGCACCGCCACAAGCGTTACGTCGGCACGGAACGCGAATTCATCTGTCACGGTAATGCTTGATGGCAAGGGAAAAGCACTCAGGCGCGGCATTGCCCCGTTCATGAGGCGAGAAGCCGGGTCTCGCGCCCAAAGAGACACGGCAGCCCCGGTCCGGCTGGCATGGAGAGCCAGCGCCGTTCCCCAGGCCCCCGCACCAATAACGGCAATATGCTTCATTCTCAGCTTCCCATAACAGCGGCACTTCTGACTTTTCGCCTATAATTGCAAATAAGACGACCACCAAGTTTCCGAGATAGCTCTCTTAATCCATGCAATTTTAAAGCTACCGAAGCTCATACGCTGAAGAACGCAAACATATTCAGAAAATTTTGGCTCTTACGAAAACAGGCCCTGCTCCTTTCGGAACAGGGCCTGCCTTCAGGCTACAGACTGAGGAAAAAATCAGGCGCTGAGAACCTGAACATCTTCCTTCTGTGCTTCAACAACATACGGGCCAGCGGCAACAACGTTGAGGCTGAGCAGACCCATGTTACCGTCTGTGAGGCCAGACAGCGGCAGGACAGCATTGCCTGCGGTCCATGCTGCTTCAGTCTGGCTTGCATCAGCATGCCAGCCTTCCGGCTTGGTTTCAGCCAGATGCACCACAATGTTTTCCTGACGAGCAGCCGTTACAAACGTAATGTCACCGACAGCAACACCCATCTGACGACGATCATCCACAAACGGGCCAATTACATCAGACGGACGGCTGGCGCGGGACACGATGCGCACAGAAGACACATTCGCCGGCAGCATAAAGCTATAACGCTGACCTTCGTGACGAACCGGGCGAACAACAGCGCCTGTCTCCGTAACCAGATGCAGATCGGCATCGTTGGTCAGTTCCACAACGTCCGCATGACGCAGACCTTCTGCAACGCTGCTCTTCCGGGCTTCCAGCTTGCGGAACAGCGGCTCTACAAATGCGCGGTCAACACACAGTTCCGCACCGGCATCTGCTGCCCATGTCTTTGCACGACCACCAATGCTAGCAACCTTGCCTTCCTGACGGAAGGAACGACGGTTACCCGTATCCAGGTAGCTTTCCGTCAGCATGCCATTGGCTGAAATGACTGCATGTTCTGCCGTTTCAATATGATAATAATCATAAGCAACGATAGACGTATCGTAGAAGATGGAAGAGCCGTTTACCAGCATACGCACCGGCACAAACTTACCATCGAAGAACATGCAATGCTCTGACGTAACCAGAAGGTCTTTATAAGGCACACCTTCAGCAACAGCGCCTTTAAGAATGCGAACAGGATAACCAGCCTGATCGGCAGGCAGACCAACGTGAGCTGTTGCGTGTGCTTTACCAGCCCACATGACTGGGCGAACACTTTCTACACCCGTTTCCGAGTCAAAAGTGACTACTTCGTCGCCGATCTGCAGATCTTCAACCGCCACTTCACCATCAGCCGTGCGGATCATGCTGCCAGCAAGGAAGCAAACCACGACATCAGCATTCAAATAGGTTTTTCCGCCAACTGTTGTAACAGTAAACGTTGTACCTTCGTTCGCAGCGGGAAGCTGAAAAGAAGAAGTTCCGCTGATAGGAGAATTATTGTTTGTTAATGTGTAAATTCCATCAGCATAAGTATAACCATTGGCAGTCATACCATCAATAATAATCGTATCATTTGGAGTTATATTTGTAATAAAACCAATAATACTTGGAGTGGTTCCTGCGGCAATTTCAATCGTACCACCACCACCTGCGGGGGTATCTGGAGAACCAGAGAATTCGATCAGACCAGAGGTTGTTGTGGCATAACCACCCAAAATTAACGTCCCTCCATCTCCAACAATGACTTTTGAGCCATCTGCAATTTGATCAGCGTTTGCTAATTTAAGCGTGCCATTAACAGTAACGGTTGCAGGTTTATCTGCATTACCAATGTACCAACCCTTGCCAGTAATAGCTGCACCCTGATCAATGGTGACGTTTACGCCAGACGTCTCTCCAGAAACACTATCCCCATCTTGCTGACTGGTAATAGTGATCGTGCCGTTTTCAGTTCCCGTATAAGTACCGTTCTCTCCCCACCCTGAGTCTGGCTGCGTGCCATAGTCAAGCGAAACAGAAGGATTGGCGGGTAACGATCTTGCCATATTTAAAAATCCTTAAAATCGACTGAGAGAAAATTCCCATAAGTCGTTAACAAACTATAAACGTATTAGCCATATGAAAATGTTAATTCAATAAAAACATTTATTGTTAATAAAAATTAACCAATCGCAGTTTTTTAGCCTCCCAAACATTTCCTGCTTCAAAAATTAACAATATCCATATTTCTAAGTATTTTTTTTGTTATGTTTGGTATTTTTTAAATTATTCTGTGTTTCATAGTATATTAAGAAATAATTATCCAAACCATTTAGCCTGTATTGCTATGAACAAAGCATGCCCATCGTGATATTTATCCACAGACAATAAGGCTCGACCGGATGTCCACCGTTCCTCAGGATGATCCACGACATGCCATCCGGCTAAATCTGAATGTGTGAGGTGGTCCGTAATATCGTGCGCCTTGTTAAGTGAGAATAGCTGGATTTTGCCAACGCGTACGCCGAACCATCGGCGATCATCAACAAACGGGCCAATAACATCACAAGGACGACTGGCGTTGGAAGCCAGATGAATGTTTTTCACCCCCGGCGGAAGACTGAACAAAAAACGGTCTTCGTGCTTACTGAGTGGCCGAATTGTATGCCCACCATCTGTGATAAGATGGAAATCAGGATTGCGGGTTAGTATGTGGGAATAAGACCGTAACGCAGCTTGAGTGTGGTTGGCACGCTTTTCAATATCGCGAAAGAGTGGCTCAACAAACTCACGGGACACATTGAGGGGTGCGGCTGCATCTTCCCATGTCAGGTGACGGCTTTCATAAAGTGTGACGACATTGCTTCCCTGATCGAAAGTCCGACGGTTGCCAGTATCAAGGTAGCTTTCTGTCAGAACACCATTAGCAATGACTACGGAATGCTCCTCCGTTTCAATATGATAATAATCATAAGAAACAAAATTTTTGTCGTAAAAAACAGAACGTCCATTCACCAACATACGGACAGGGACAAAATGTCCCTTAAAAAAGAGGCAATGTTCAGATGTCACCAGAAGGTCTTTAGAAGGAACCCCTTCTGCAATAGCATTTTTTAAAATACGCACCGGATAACCAGCCTCATCATCAGAAAGGTCTGGCCGAACAGTGCACCGCGCCGTGCCTGTCCATTTGATTGTACTCGGCGCATGAGAGCGTGACTGCTTGCTTTGCGTAAGAATCTGATCTCCCACCTGCAAGGCTTCGACAGGCGTCTCTCCCTCCGGTGTCCGGATCATGGTGCCCGGCAGAAAGCAGGCTTCGTAAATAAATGTGCCGCTACTGGTGGTCACAAAATTACTGAGAGTGGCATCGGAAATATTCAGGGCATAGCTTATGCTATCACCATAAGAATTCTGACCTGTTATTCTGAGTTGATTTTGTGCTGCGGTAACAGTGCTGACACTTGTCAGATAAGGGAACTCAATTTCAGCGCCTTTTGCCGCACTGATGACATTTGTTGGATAAAGTCGACCCTGGACAACAATTTTAGCCCCACTATCCAGAATAATAGTACCTGATCCCCCCACCGGACCTTTGGGATTGCTAATGATTGATACATCTATCTCACCCCCGCTCGTGACCGACGTTGTCCCTGCAAGAAAGCCTCCAGACATCAAAGTAATTTTTCCGCCGGAGGAAACGACCGTGTCCGTCGCTATGCCACCACTCTCAATTTCAAGTTCACCCCCGTCGTTTACAATTGTGTCAGATAAAACACTTGCAGCCTGTAAATACACCCGCCCAGCATTGTTAATGACAGTGCTGGATGCTGCGGCATGATAAACCTCCAGAAAACTCCCACTATCAATCTTTGCATCAACCGCTGATGCTCCTGTCCAGAGATAAGCAATGCCCCCATCCGTAACAGTGAGGTCTATTACGGTCGCTGGCGCAACAATATTTAGCCGCCCTCCATTTACGACGGTAATACCGCTTGATGTTGTTCCCAATACAACATTTGAACTGATGACATCACTCATACGGACCTCTCTTTCAGGTGAATATAAGATAAGTTTATTTTGCGATGAATTAGTCTATTTACATAAATAAATTATAATTAAAGTGCTTATAGAATATATCTATATTTATTTTAACTTATTATTTTATTTAAAACACACTTCCATTTTCTATTTTATATGTTTTTTACGATCTCATGACTTGCACTTGATACGCTATCTTTTGCAGGCTCTCCGACTGACCTCAAGAGGGTTCCGTCGATGTCACCAAAAATGATACAGAACCATTATGGATTGAGAGAGTCGTCCTGCGGCGAGGCGACGATGTGCTGAGAAATGGATGAACGCTGCAATGCATAAAGTTGATATTAAGCCGAACGCTCCTGATGTGGCGGCCGTTCATACCGTTGAGACACTTGTTGCATCGCCGAAATTTATGGAGTGCCTGACATTCTGTAATGAGACACTTCTCTCTATCCATCAGCAACTCCCACGCGAGGTGCGCTATGTTGCCGACATGCGGCGATGGATTATGACGCATGGCGCGCTAAAACTAAATTTTGCACATCAGCTTGATTCGCGGTCTCCCGCCCTGACAGCTTCCAATCTGTACCGAGAAGTTGTCCATACCGGCGCCGTCAGCCCCAATACCGTGACAAATTATCTGAAAGAAATTGAGCACCTTGGCTATATAGAAGCGCTGCCTCGCGGGGACCGCCGTCTGCGCGCCTATCGCATGAGCGCTTTTTCTGAGCACATGTTCTACCACTATCTTACCGTTCACCTAAACGGACTGGACATTCTGGACGGGCATAAGCGTTCTGATGCGGCACAGAGTGACCCGAAAATCCTGACACATATGCATCCAGTTTTTGCCAGCCTGATGCTGAAAGATGCGGCGTACTACCACCCACCGGCATCCATTGCGCCGCTGGTTCATTCAACTGTGGGCATTTCCGTCCTGAATGAGATGACCCGCAAAGCCGACAGTGAATACTATGACGAAAAAGAGAAAGTCTCAGTTTCGCTGGATAGCGCAAATGCCATGGCGCAACGGTATGGAACATCCCGAGGCAACATTGCGCGACTTCTGACAAAAGTTCGGGCAGCGGGCGATTATGGACAGAGTGATAATGGGCACTGGGTCTCAAAACAGTTGTTACAGGAATACTACCGCTGGCAGGCAGGTAAGCTTGTTAATATTTCTACGGCTTATGCACACGCTTTTAAGGCAAGAGAAATCTCCCGTGTGAATACTGTTTGAGATTAAAGCCGACTACGCAAATTTTTATATTTTAGTTTCATAACCTATTAATTTATTGAACTGAGTGAGCGGTTGTACTTCACAGGCTTACCAATGGAGTGTGAGCCTGTGAGTGACATGCTTTGCGGCCTGGACGCCAAATGGAACGGATCAGGCCGTTTTTTCCTCTGGCGTATGGCGCGCCACGAGTTGACGACGACGTGTTCTGAGTGGGGTTGTTTACGTGATCCTTAATGGTCTTCAGTGGAAAGACGCTCCAAACGCTTGTGACCCACATAAGACCTTATACAACCGCTTTATACACTGGGCCCCGAGGCGTCTTCGAGCGGATCTTCACAGCTTCGACAGAGCAGACCGGTCGTTCGAAGCGCCTGATGATTGATGCAACACACCTCAAAGTAAACAGAACGGCAGCTTCCCTGCTTAAAAAGGGGCTTTTCTCCACCATATCGGGCGAACAAAAGGAGACTTGAACTCAAAGCTGCACGCTGTGTGTGATGGTAAAGGTCATCCATGCACCTTCATCTGACCGTAGGGGCAGATCAGTGATTTCAAAGACGCTGATGTGCTGCTGGCGGATCTGGACCTGTAACGGTTTTGTGTCGGTTGATTGAGCATTTTACGCTCGCATCAGGAGAGACACGAGATCATGGTTATAAAGCATACGATAGAATTTCGCCGTGAGGCGGTGAAGATTTCCCTGAACAGCGGTTTGTCGCGCGAGCGGGTAGCGACCGATTTGGGGAGCAGCAAGTCGACGCTGGGACACTGTGTTTCGCAGTATCGGACAACGGACCTGCCTGCAGCGCCTGAACCATCAATGGTTTTGGTCTGAGAGAACAAGTGTCTTCGCCTTGAGAACCGTTCCCTGCGGGATGAGACGGAAATCTTAAAAAAGGCCACGCAGTTCTTCACGAACCAAAAGACGTGACGTTTGCCTTTATTCGGGAACATCGTGACCGCTGGTCCATCGAGAGGCTGTGTGGGTTTTGCAGGTCTCGACACGCGGCTATCTGGCGTGGGTTTTCAGGCCTGTCTGCCAGCACCAGTTCACCGACCTGAAAGTTCTGGCACATATCCGGGAGCATTATGCCCTAAGCAACGGCACCTATGCCGCCCCCGACTGACCATGGAGTTCAGGGAAGCCGAGTTCCATGTCGGTAAGTGAACGTCGCGTCGGGCAGTTGATGAAGATCAATGGCATCCGCCCGGTTCGCACCCACCGCCACAAGGTCACGACCGATAGCCAGCACACTCTGGGCTTCGCTGCAAACATTCTGAACGAGGATTTTCTAGCCGACGCACCCAATCGGAAATGGGCGGACGATATCAGCTATATATGGACCACTGAAGGATGACTTTATCTGGCCGTCATCATTGACCTGTTCAGCCGTCGTGTTATTGGCTGGGCGGCCAGCGACCGGATGAAAAAGAATCTCGCTATTCGGGAATGCGACATGGCAGTTCGTCTACGCGCTCCTGCTCCCGGCTGCATTTTTCACTCCGATCGCGGCAGTCAATATTGCTCGCACGATTTCCAGGAAAAGCTGATCGAGAACAAGATGATCTCCTCCATATCTGGCAAGGGAAAGTGCTCTGACAACGCCGCCGTAGAGACCTTCTTCAAAAGCCTGAAGGCCGAATTCCTTTGGCGACAGAGCTGGCCGACGCGACGACAGGCAGGCTCACACACGCCAGCTTGCGTATTTCGGGCTGGAGCCCCCGGAGTGCCGTCAGAAGCAGATTGTCTGCCTCAGCCGCCGTAATGGGGGCTGTGCGTCCACAGACGGCGGCCCCGTTGGCCAGCCAGCGGCTGCCGTAGCCAATGGTCCAGTAACCGGCCGGGCAGACGTAGGGCCGCAGGCATAGCCCCCTCAAACCGTCGCGCCAGACCAGCCGCGATAAGGATCGGATCATCCATTCAGTTTTCCAGATACAAAAAAGGCCGCGTCATGCGCGGCCGTGGGTGGACGAGTTTACAAGAGGTCCGGCAGAATTAGTCCACCGGACCACAAAAGCCTCGGAAATCCGCCATTGTGGCTGGACTAGTTTCCGGACGGGCTTTTGCAGTCCGGTTGACAGAATGTGGCTCTGTGGTTGTCAGTGCCCCAGACTATGCAGGGCCGTCACAATCCCGCTGCCAAGCGCGCTCCCCAGAATGGTCAGGCCCCCATTGACGACGGCCCGTGTGGTGCTGAGCCGTTTGACCAGCGCAGTCAGGTCGGAAATCCCCTTCCGCAGCACGTCAAACTGTCCGTCAACATCGGCCTGATAAGCCAGAAATTCCGGGCGGGTGATGGTGTTTGATTCAGACATACTCTTCTGTCCTGCAGGCATAAAAAAAGCCGCCCGGTAGGGGCGGCCTGTGATGAGATTTGTGTGGTCAGTTTGCAGGCAGATCAGAAAGCGGCATCAGCTTCCAGCCAGCTCCGGTGTAGACGGCCGGCGCGTCATCATCGCTGTCATAGATTTCCATCCCTTTGACTGGTGACGGATAAGCGGATCTGTGCCCGCGTCATAACAGGCAAGCGGGAGGGCAAAGCAGACTGCAAAGAGCCATCATCACCAATGGAGAGTACCGGGACGCCACCAACCTTGTAACGTAGTGCGCCATTCTCATAGTCAAGCGTATGCCGGTTTGCCCCGGTTCTTGTTCCATCGCCACTGAAATCAATCACCTGACCAGAGGCCATGCGCACCACAGCAGCCTTATCGTTCACGGCCGCCAGTGTCGTATCAAGCGCCGCATTGCTGATCGTGACGTTTTTATCGACGCCAATCACGGTGTCTACGGAATCACCAGCAGATGCTGTAACCCACAAAACTGAACTTACTGATGAATTCAGTTCCTCACCGAACTGCCATGAAAGTGTCCCGTCCGTGACAATCGGGGCAGCATACATCGGCTCATCATCGTTGCTGGATGCGCCTGTATCATCAACAGTATACACACCAGAGCCACCAGCCGCGCCTGATGTCTGCCCCGTAATGTTTACCGGTGATATTGGATTTGCCCCCGTAACCGTGTCACCAATACTGAGGGTTCCATCCACAATCCGCGTGACAGTCAGTATTCCCTTTGAAATTTTTCCATTGATTTTCGCAGGATCAGGGAATGCTGGCTGAGTTGCCCCTGTTGTGCCGTCTGTCACGGGATACCACAAATATGATACGCCATTTTTTCCGGTCACACTGAGAAGCGATGCAGTCTGAACGCTTCCTCTGCCAGAGGCATGAGCTTTCATAGCCGTCTTTGCCGACCATGATGTAACCTCTGAGTGCTCATGTGCAATTGTTACATAAAAAACTGACCGGTGCCCTGCCTGTGGTGTGCCGTAACCTAAATCCCATGTTTTAATGTCCTGCCCGTTCGTCCACATATCAAACTCATTCCATGTTGCGAATGCGGATGGACTTTTTCCGCTGTAATCATTTGTCGATATATCAAGTCCCCATATTGAATTTTGGCCATACTTAAACACTGTCACAGGTAGGCCTACATCATATGAGGATGACGGATTGTTCCCAAATGACCGCATCCCGACTGAGACAGGCTGGTATTTCCCTGCGCTGTAGGCCCGCTAATCGCGGAGAATGTCGCGGCTGATTGCTGATTCCAGTTAGAGCAGTACGCACCGCAATAGTTTGGATCATCGTTCCAGTAAAATGCCAGCAATGGAGATTGTCGCCAGTTTTTTGTGTCCCGATCCATCCGGGTAATTTCCAGCCCGTATTTATGGGACAGGCTGGTATCACCATCTCCTGGGGGATGCTCATACCCGCTGAAGTCATAAGTTCCATCAAAGACCCATGTGAAATTTTTCTGAGGGTCCGGGTTTTGTATAATACCATTCCAGCGTGAGTTGTTCGGAATATGAACAACTGAGCCATCCGACATATTTGAATAGATGGACTGAATTTTTCCCAGATCGTCCGGTGACCCGTTAAGTGACGCACCATAGTCAGCAAGATTATGGGTATCTGCAAAACGTGCTGACAGCGACCGGGCCGTGAGCGTTCCGGCTGACGTTGCCGGAGCAGAAGATGTATCGCCACTCACAGGCGATGGCATCATCCTGTTCGCATCCAGAGGCGCGACGCGACCGCCGATATCAGTTTGCTGGACGCTACCATCGGCCATCCGGCCGATCTGATCCAGAGTGCCCGATGACCCATCGGTATAGAGCGAAGGAATGAGCGTATCCTTGCGCAGCCCGCCGGGAGGCCAGAGAGGAGAATATCCTCCTGTCGCAGACGGTGTGGCCATGCGGAGCATGGCGCGTGGCGCCCCCGCATTGCTGTTGGCGGCTGTGAGTGCGCCATATTGCGGCAGAGTATGGTTTGGCCGCACCGGAGCAACAGACTGGGCAAAAGCCAGAGATGGCAGCATCAGAACTACCATGAAGGAAAGTTTTTTAATCATTTTGTGCTGGCCCCGCTGAAATCCAGATTGCTCCGCCATTGCTATACCATGCCCCCTCAATCCCGGGATCTGCTTCCGGAAGGTCAGCAGCCATGAGGACATGGCCATCCTGTGTGCCAAGAATCTCCATGCCGCCGATCATCAGGTTATGACCGGCAGAGAGTGCAGCGAGGCCACCCGCTGTATCCCGCTGACCTGCCACGGCCGCCTGAGCCAGCAGAGCAACCGGAATACGCATGGCCTGCCATGCCGGGGCGTCATCCGTGCCCCAGTTGACCAGTGCGACGACTGTGGAGCCAGATCCGACCTCTTCCGCCAGTTCCAGATCCTGCATCGGCTTTTGTTGCGGTTGTGTGTCCGGCATAGCATCCTCACGTCACGGTGTGCTGACTGTTTTCCCGTTTTTTGGGGGAGACAGACAGATGCGGCGCTATGGTTTACGCGATGACCAATGGGAGCGGATAAAGGATCTTCTCCCCGGTCGTGAAGGCTATGTCGGCGGCACTGCGGCGGACAACCGTCTATTCGTGGAGGCGGTGCTGTATCGCTATCGCGCGGGCATTCCATGGCGCGACCTTCCTGCCCATTTCGGGGACTGGAAAAACGTGCACCGGCGTCTGCGCTGCTGGTGTGAAAGCGGTGTCATCGAACGGA
>NZ_BAJW01000021.1 GCF_000613905.1 Acetobacter persici JCM 25330 | reverse complement strand
CCGAGCATCAGCCCCGCCGCAACAACCGCAATCGGGCCGGACATGCCCCACGCGGCGGCACCGCTATAGACCCCGCTGGCCAGTGCCAGAGAGATCAGCAGTTCCACGTGATGATCACGCACGGCCCGTAACGCCGCCAGCGCCAGACCACCCCCCGCAAGCCCCACCAGCAGGCCCCCGCCAACTTCCCACACAAAGGCTTCCGCAAGGCGGGTGGCATGGGCCGAGCCACCATCAATCGCTACGCTGAGGGCTACGGTAAAAATCACCACGCCCACGCCATCATTCAGCAGACTTTCCCCCGCAAACAGAGCCTGTATGGGGCCGGGCAGCCCCAGCCGCCGCAGCATCCCCACCACGGAGACAGGGTCTGTCGGGGCCAGAATAGCGCCCAGCACCACACACCATGGGAAGGAGATGGAAAAGCCCAGCAGGCCAAACACGCCCCAGATCCCGCCTGCAAACAGCAGAACCGCCAGAAGCGTGCCCAGCACGGCCAGCGCCAGCACGGAGTATCTGCGCCCCCATAAGGCCCGCACATCCACCGTCTGCGCCCCGGCAAACAGCAGGAAGGCCAGCGCGCCATCCAGCAGGGTGTGCGGCAGGTCAATCTGCGCAAGCAGGGCACGCGCCTGTGCCGCGCCAGAACCGGGCAGCACAGCCTCCGCCAGCAGCAGCAGGGCCGCAGCAAGCAGGGAAAACACCAGAATACCAATGGTCAGCGGCAGCCGGAGCAGGCGCTCATTCAGCAGGGCAAAAAGAGAAGCCAGTCCAATAACCAGCGCGAAAAGGCCCAGAGACGTCATGCGCAGCACTCCCGCAAAAGCCTGCCTCCTGCATGCCGGAAACGGCCCGTTCTATTGTCCGGCAGGCCCCGCAGGCGGGTCTGCCAGACCGTCAGTCAGTCACCAGCCCGTCAGTCGCCAGCCAATCAGTTACCATTCGGTCCGCCGCCAGTCAGTCCGTCACGCGGCTGTTCTGGCCTTCCACATCCACAAAAGTCTGGTCGGAAATAGACACATTTTCCAGCTCAGGCCGTTGCAGTGCTTCCGATGTGCTTTGTGCGAGGCCCGCGGTACGGTCCTTCAGATCCGCCAGTTCCTCCCGCACATCTGACAGGATTTCCAGCAGCGCCTGATGGTCTTCCGCCGCCCGCTTGTCCGCGCCCCGGCTCAGCACGGCATTGCCCACCATAAGCGCTGGTAACGCGACAAGCTGGATACAGTTGCTGATATAGAGCAGGGTATTCTGCCATTGCGGCACCAGAAGCGGGATCAGCGAGAACACAAAAAACGCGTACACGCACCAGATGCTGCCAAACAGCATGGTCATTTTGACAGCAATGCTCTCATTGGCCCGGTCCAGAAGAGCCTTGAAAGTTTTCCCCACCGTCATGTCCGCCCCCCTGCCTTCCTGTCTCGCCCCGCTCCCGTGTCAGGCAGCTTTTTGCCCGCACCGCAGGGTGGGGGTGTACCACACTGTTTTGTAAAAGTCCGCAGCGGGATATGCAGGGCACTCCCCCTCCCCCGGACCAGAAGGACCCGCCTGATGAGAGAACCCCGACTAGGCTGTGGCGCATTGATTTTGCAGGAGGGGAGCATTCTGCTCCTGCGCCGCCTGCGCGCGCCGGAAGCCGGGTGCTGGGGCCTGCCGGGTGGCAAGGTTGATGCGTTTGAAACCGTTCCCGCCGCCGTTGCGCGGGAAGTTCTGGAGGAAACCGGGCTGGTGATCAGTCAGCCAGCCCTGCTCTGTGTTGTGGACCAGATTGACGCGGTTGCGGGCACGCACTGGGTTGCCCCTGTTTATACCGTGTCCGGCTTTACCGGGCAGGCGCGTGTGCAGGAACCGCACAAACATGGCGGTCTGGACTGGTTCCCGCTGACGGCCCTGCCCGCACCGCTGACGCACGCCACCACAATGGCGCTGGCCGCGTTACGGGAGAAAACCGGCGGCTGAGGCTTCCGCAACCGTAAGATGCAGCCGGAAAAACGCCGTCTGGCCCTTACGGGTGGCCGGGTGCTGCTGATAGACCGCCAGCGTATACCGGCCGGGCGCACTGGCCTGCCCGGTCCACCTGTCGGGCTGCGGGCTTTCCGCACTCTTATAAATCACAGCGCCGGTCGGGTCTTTGACGACAAAGAAGATCCCCTTCTTGCGGGCATGGCACTGCACATCCAGCCGTTGCCCCTCGCGCAGGGCCAGACGGAACGGGATCATCTCCGTTCCTTCCACGGTGCCGGAAACCACAGCGCTGTTTGTATCCGGGGTAAAATGCACTGTTCTGGCGTGTGCGGGCGTGTGGGAGGGAAGCAGTGCGCCTCCAAGGAGAAGGCCGCCTGCAAGCAGGACAATTTTTGCTTTTTTTGTCATGAATCCTGTCTGCCTTTTTGGGGTTGGGACAATCCCACCGGCAGATTACAGGAGCGGCGGCTGGCGGATCAAGCAGAACACGCGGCAGCACGAAATCGTCATAAAAAGACTGTTTTCAGGCTGCCTGTTATGGTTTTCCGGGAGAAATGCTCTTTTACAAACTGCCACCCGGCCTGCGCCACAGCCGTTGCCCGCGCATCGTCCTGCAATGCGAGAATCACCCGCGCAAACGCGGCGGCGTCCCGTGCCACAAGGGGTTGCAAAATCTCTGGCAGGGCGAGACCCTCAGCCGCCACAGGCGTCATGACGCACGGCAGGCCCGCAGCAAAACTGTCCAGCACCTTGCCTTTCACGCCAGCCCCAAACCGCAGGGGCGCAACCGCCACCCGCATCTGCGCATAAAGCGGCGCCAGATCCGGCACATGCCCCAGAGCCTGCACCTGCGGGCCTGCCAGCGCCTGCACGGCAGGCGGCATGGAACTGCCCACCAGCACACACGGCATATCCGGCACATGCGCCCAGACCAGTGGCATGACCTCCCGCACCAGCCAGAACGCGGCATCCACATTCGGCACATGGGCGTAATGCCCCACAAACACCACACCCCGCCGCCCGGCCAGACGCGGCTTTTTGCGCACGGCCTGCACACACCATGGCACGGTGCAGATCCGCGCGCCCGGCGCAAGCTGGTGCAGCAGCGCAGCCTCTACGGGGGAATGGGTCAGCGTGACATTGGCCTGCAATGCGCCAAGCCCTTCAAGCAGCCGCACTCTGGCTGCGCGGGGCAGCAGTTCCGGCTGTTCCATTTCCCGCGCCTGCCGCTCCAGCCGCAGGAAATGCAGGTCCGCCACGCTATAGATCACACGCGCTTTGGGCTGATACAGCCGTACCAGATCCATATAGCGGGACACAATTCCCACACGGTGCAGATACACGCAGGCAAAACCGTGCTGTTCCAGCCTCAGCCCTTCCTCAACGGAGGCACAGAAGGGCAGGCTCCAGAGCGATATTTTCGCCCGCTCCAGCAGAGCACGGGTAGCCGGGGGCGCACCCTGCTCCCGGGACGCAGCAAACACCACCTCCAGCCCCAGCGCCTGCGCCGCCTGCATATGGGAAAAAATGGCCTGAGACCCGGCATCCCGCGTTGGATCGGGGAAATAGTCATCCACAAACAGGATACGCCCTGCCGCCTGTGCCTTCGCTTTTCCGACGGCACGGGTGCCAGAGCGCACAGCATGGTCGCGCTCCTGCGCCTTGCGGGGGCGGCCCGTCGCCTGATCCGCTATTTTCTGCCTCAGCGCTGTCACCTGCTCCATGAGAAACCCCAGCGCCTGCTCAGAGTTTTTTCGGCCATGCAGATTCTGGACAATGCGGGCAAAGGCGTCCTGCACATCAGCCCCAAGCTCCGCAACAGGGTCCAGAACCCACGGGGAGCCACGCAGTTCCACGCCGTCTTCATCCCGCAGCACGCGGATCACATGCCGTTCCGTGGGGGTAAAGGGCACGGGCAGAAGGCAGTCAAACCCGTGTCGGCCGCCGCCAGACCCGGCCACATCCAGATCCCCCCGGTAGCGGTTTGCCAAAACCCGCATTACCAGAACGCCGTTATCCAGAATCTGTATTGTTACCGGCAGGTGGGGGCGTGCGGCATCCTGCGCCCACCCGCAGACACGCCGATGGTCCACATAATCCAGATAGCCCTGCCCGCACTCTGCTGAGGGTAACGGCAGCGGGGCAACAGCCCGCGCCGGGGCCACAGGCTGGCGTTTTGCCCGGACAATCCACGGGGAGCCGACAAGGGCCGCGTGATCTTCCACCCGTTCCACGCGGATGGCATGGTCTTCCGTGTCGGACAGGCCGCCTTCAATAATAAATTCAAAGGCGCACCGACCCTCGCCAAATCCGGCTTTTTTCAAATCAGCCCGAAAGGTTTGCGCCAGCACTGTACCAAGCGTTACGCCGTTATCCAGCACCCGCAGCCGCACCGGCCTGCCGGAGCCATCACTCGCCCAGCCCGCCAGCCGCCCACGCTCCCGCACGTCCAGATGTCCCCGCAAAGGCGGGAAGCGCGGCCCGGAAGCCTGTTCCGCTTTTATGGCCTGCGGCGGTGTGACGGATATGGTCTGGGGCGATGTGGCCCCGGAAGGTTTCGGACTCTCTGTTTTAGGGACGAGGGCTTTTTGAATAACAGCGGGTGAGACTGGTACTGTCCTGCCGTCCAGTTTCCGGCTGCGCGGCTTTGCCTGAGAGATCCGCTCCGGAGCGGCTTTCTGTTCCGGCTGTTTTGCAAGCGTTCTTCTGGCAGATGCTGCTCTCTGGCGTGCGCGCAGGCGCGCCAGCGCTGGCCCGACACGGGGCGAGGCCGCGGCTTTTACGGTAGTTTTCCGCGTACGCGTTTCCGGACCTCAGAAGATACATCCCGCTTCTTCTGGCGCGGAGCCTCAGGCTCAGGCTTAAGCTTAAGCTGAGGTTTAGGTTTAGACGCAGAGTCTGGCTTCGGCGCAGATGCGCGCACCCCCTTCGCTGGCTGGAGCTTTGGCAGAGTCTTTCCGCGCCGGGATTGTGTTCCCTTAGACTTTGCTGGGGGTTTTAATGAGGACACCCTACACCCTTCCGGCAAGCTGCGGGGGCGTCTCCCTGAAGGAGACACCCTCGCATCCGGCTTATCCGGCGCGGGCTGTGCTGACGCACTGCGCCACCGGCAGGCTGTTCAGCCGCTGGCGGATGGCCTCAAGCTGCGCGCCGTCTTCCACCCGTGGCGCGCAATACTGCACGGTGGCTTTACGTTCATTGGGGTAGCGCTCCGCATACTCATGCGCGTTGTGGAACATGCCGCGGCTATCATCATCCACAAAACTTTCCGCCGGAGCCCCTTCCGCCAGCAGAATGTCATGCGTTTTCAGCTCAACATGGAAATACGCCACGTGATCCACCTGCGTCAGCCGCACAATGGACGTACCATTCACCAGCGCCTGCGCGGGCACCAGAACGCCCTCCAGATACATGGCGTGCAGCGGGGAGACCCTTAAATCCCGCCGAGGCAGGGCCTCGCCCGAGGCCCCGACCCCGAGTGACCCGGCCCGGAACAGAATGGCAGAACATCCGGGTTGGTTGCGGCAAAGCGGCCGGAATACGCCCGGTTACCAATCCAGCGGATGGGGCGGCGTTTGCCGGAGGCCGTTACCACACGGTCCCCGATTTTCAGATCTTCCACCGCAACCTCGCCACGGGTGGTGGCAATCAGCGTGCCGGGGCAATAGCAGGGCGTGCCATCATCCAGTTCATAATAGGTCTGATATCCGGACGTGACTTCTTTCAGAAGGGGCGTTTCCCCTCCGGCATTGGGCGGCAGGTTACCAAGGGCAAAACTTTCCACCGCGACGCCACCGCTGGTAAGCACCAGCGTATTATTTTCAATCTGGCCGGACAGACCGGAGGCAAATGTCATATGCGCCCCGAGATCCACCGTCACGCCCGTAGCCAGCACACTCCCGCCGGACGCGGACAACGCGCTCAAAAAGTTCAGGGTACCACCGCTCTCCACAGTCCCGTGCAACACCTGACCATACGCGCTCAGGATGCCGCCATTTTCAACGGTAAACCCATCCAGCGTAGCCTGCTGGTAGACATAGGTGACCCCGCCGGACTGAATGTCCGTCCCGGATGCAATCGCACCCCAATAAATCTCTTCTTCACCGCCGGACGCCACTGTTGTGCTGAGCGCGGAACCGCCCGCGTAAACATCTTGCTGCGCGCCGCTGGACAGCACCGCACTGACAGCATTGCCGCCACTCTGCACAGTCTGCTCTGCAAACCACCCGCTCAGTGTGGCGCCGGACGCAACACCGCCCGACTGAATGGTCTGCTGTGCGTGGTCCTGAATTGTCGCCTGAAGGCTGACGCCGCCTGAGTGAATAACCTGCTGTGTCTGGCTCTGGACATGCGTGCTGAGGCTGCTGCCCCACACATCTTCCGTCGTCCCGGACCCGTTGCTGGCGGGGGAAGAGAGCGTGGCGTCTACACTTGTGCCACCAGCCTGAACGTCCAGCGCGTGAGAACCCGGCACCACCAGCCCGGTTGACGTCTGGCCCGCGCTGACAACGTACCCTTCCGTGACTGTAGAATATCCGTTGTTCCCCACAAGAAGAACGCCGGTTTCACCAGCCTGTGCATCAGAAGAAAGAGCAATATTGAACTGCTCAAGGAGTGTGCCTGAGCTGGAGAGAGAGAATTTGTTATTCTCAATCGTGGTTGACAGATTATAATCTGTTACGAAGTGCGCTCCAACGTCCAGAGTGCCGCCCGTCTGGCCGGTACCGCTCTGGAAAAATGCCTCTATCGTGCCGCCACTTTGCACGAGCACGTCAGAAAGAGTGTTCCCCACCGCCTGAAGCGTCGCGCCACTATGAATGGTGACGTGGCTCAGAATACCAGCACTTTCATTACGCAGTGTGATATTCTGAAAGATGTCCGCGCCGGACACCGTTCCGCCCGAATTATCAACAGAAATATACTCGTAAACAGTCTGACTGGAGTTTGTGCCGCCTGCAAGCCTGACATCTCCCTCAAGCACGCCCCCGGACAGGATTGTCGTATTCACGTTACTGATCGCAAGACCGGAAACAACACCCCCGATGCTCAGCGTGTTCTGATAGTTGTCGAGCCCGGAACTCCCAATCGAAAGACCGCTGACCGTCTCCCCCGAAGCAACCAGAGTACTGCGGACCACATTGGCGCTGCCGACAGAGGTGAGATCCAGCGCATGAACCGTATTGTCACCCGACTGCACAATGGCGGAAATCAGGCTGCCCTGCCCGTCCCGCACCACAACACCGGCCAGCACACCGGACGTATTGGTGCCTGTTACCGTGCCGCCGTTATCCAGAATAATCACGCCGCCACTCTGCACGGACTCATCGGCAACGGTGCCGCCGGACAGCACTTCCACATAGCCACCGGAGGAAATGACATCCCCGGAGGCACGCCCACCAGAGCCGACCAGCAGGGCACCGCCAGACAGAACGGTGTCTGACACCGCAGAGCCAACAACCGTGCTCGTGCCTTCACTGCCATTGTTCCAGACGTAAGACGTCGCTCCGTAAACCTGCGCTGTTGCGCCTGACTGGATCGTGACCCCGGTTATAACCCCGGCAGAATCTGTCAGGAACCCGCCAGTTTCCACAACGGCACCCACAGCCGAACCGTGTTCCGCAACCTCCATCTGGCCGTTGCTCTGCACGGTGGTGGCAACTGCCTGACCACTGACAACATTTTCCGTCGCACCGCTGGACACCACGGCAGAGACAGTCTGACCACCATAAACAGACAGATATCCACTGACCTGTGTGCCGGACGCAATCCCGCCGGTGACAGCCTGCGTGCCGCCCTTTTCAACCGTGGCGGACCACGCTGTGCCACCAGTCGTCACGTTCTGGGCACCACCATACAGAATATCGGTCCGCAGGGAGGAGCCACTGGCTGAGATCACCTCAGACCCATAAGAAGAAATCACACCTCCGACAGCTGACCCACCGGCGCTGATGGTTTCCCTCCCGCCGGAAAGAACGGTCGTGCCGGATGCCACCCCGCCGGAGAAAACCACTTCCTGCCCGCTGCCAAGAATAGTGGTGCTAAGGCTGGTGCCACCGGAGGACACCATCTGCACACTTGCAGCACTGACAACATACCCGGAGGATGTCTGGCCAGCAGAGACAATCTGCCCCGCCGCCAGCGTATAGTTTGTCTCCCCGTAAATGGCGACATTGCTTGTGTTCAGCAGAATGGGTGTGCCGTCCGAGGTGTCCAGCGTGTACGTCTGCACCACAGTACCGGCACTGGACACAATAAGACTGCCGCCAGACTCGACCGCGCTGACGCCCTGACCCAGAAGCAGGCTGGCGCCAATATCCAGCACCCCGCCTGCGGACCCGATATCAGTTGCGGAATCAATCCGGAGCGTGCCGCCGCTCTGCACGACAACGCCAGTCATGCTCATATCATTCGATACCAGCGTGGCACCGCTGGCCACTGTCAGACCATCAATCCGCCCGGAACTATTCTGAAGTGTCAGACCGCTGGTCAGAACTGCACCAGAAATGGTGCCGCCACTATTCGTCAGGGAAAGCCAGTTCACGCCGGTCTGGCTACTTCTGGCAAGGGTACCGCCCAGAACGCCACCTTGGATGAGAGTTGTCTGCACGCCCGCTGCCGTCAGGCCAGACACGGTGCCTGCAATATTAAGGGTGGTGTAGCTGCTGCTGCCCGTCAGAGTCAGGCCTTCAACCGTTTCACCATACGCCACTGTCACAGTGCCGCCGGACGGGGTTACGCTGTCCATATCCAGCGTAAGGCCGCTGAGCGTGGCCGTGCCGGACTGGAAGAAGGCCTGTTTAACAGCCCCCCTGTTGTCCGCCACCACAAGTCCGGCCAGCGTGCCATCTATGCCGCTGACTGTGGTATTGCCTTCACGGATCAGAATACCGCCATCGGCAATGGTTTCGTGAGAAGCGGACGCTCCGGCGGACAGATACACAAAGCCGCCGGAAGAAATGGTATCCCCGGCAATACTCGCGCCGGAGAGAACCGTCATCTGCCCGCCGGAGAGAACGACCATGCCCGAAGCCTGTGCGGCAGGCAGGACGGAGCCGTCATCATCATCGTCCTCCTGCTGCTGCATGCCAATCGTCACAAAGGAGCCGCTCTGCACCGTGACCTGCGTAACCAGCCCGCCTGAATTCACCAGACTTGCGCTCTGGGTCAGTGTTGCGCCGGAAATCAGACCACCCTGATTTGCCACCTCAGTAGAAGAGATAACGCCCGTCAGAACGCCTCCCTGAAAGACATCGGCGTATCCGCTCGTCAGGCCGTTCACGGTGCCGGCAATATCGACGTCCATGCCGGAGTTCAGCGTAAGGGTGTTGACGGTTTCCCCACCCCCGACAAACACATCCAGCCCTTCATACTCATTTTGGCCACTTAACGTGGACAGATCGAGATTGTTGAGCGTTGCATCTCCGGACTGAAGCCATGAGGACACTACGCTGTTATCATCATTGGTCACAACAACCCCGGCCAGAACGCCATCTGTGTTGGTGTCCGTGAGCGTTGCACCGGCATATTTGATAATCAGACCACCAGCCTGAACCGTCTCATGCGTGGCGGACCCGCCCAGCCCGACGAGCAGAACGCCCCCTGAGAGAATGGTATCGCCGGACGCCAGCCCGCCTTCGGCAATATCCAGCCCTCCGCCGGAGGAAACAACTGTGCCGGACGCGACGCCCTGATTATAAATATCAAGCTCCCCGCCGGACTGGACGGTTGCGGAGGTGATAACAGCCAGAGCGGCGTCCGGGTCTGCGTCCTGATCCCCGACGTCAACTTCCCCGCCACTCTGGATTGTGGTGAAGCTGGCGGACCCGCCGTTCTGCACAGCCTGAACACCGTCCGAGCCGACCGTGGCGCTCAGGGCGGAGCCGCCCGCGTCAATCGTCTGGGAGCCGCTGCCAATCTGTGTGGCGATGCTGCTGCCCTGCACCTCTTCCGTCGGGCCGTTGCCCATGCCGTTTTCACTACCCTGCAGAACAGTATTCTGCACTGTGCCGCCAGACTGAACGAGCAGGGAGTCATTCCCGCTGATGGTCAGGCCGGAGGAAGACTGACCGGAGGAGACGATAATTTGCGCCATGACGTTTGAGATCCATTGAGCTGAACAGGTCTGAGCGGCAGCCGTGAAAGGGCTATGATGAAATATGTCTGAAAAATGTCACTGGCTGCCGTTCTACAGGAAAAATGCTGTGCCTGTAAGTGCGGCAGGGCATTCTGTTTCCACCCGGAGGGATCTGAAAAACCTTTTTTGCCTCAGGTTTTCTCAAAAATAATAACATTTATTCCCATGAAGGATAAATGTTATAAGATTACGGAGGCTATCTTTGATAAGACCGCCTTTTTTAGCCACCTGCCGGGCCGCCCACGCGCCGTTTTTACAGCCTGAGAGGGCCGGAGACCGGGCGTGAGCGGACGCTCAGACAGTCAGGGGTCAGGGAATTGCGCTGAGCGTCGCCAGTTTCCAGCCGGCGGAGGTGTAGATAGCCGGGGTATCATCATCCGCATCGTAGAGTGTGGTGCCAATGGGCAGGTTGCTCATGCCTTTGATGGCCGCACGGGAGAAGGTGGGCAGGCGGACACCTGCTGCGGGGGTTAAGGCACCGCTCAGGGTTTCGTTCCCCGCTGTATCCAGCGCACGCAGGATTGTGCTGCCATTGGCGTCCCGCAGGCCGGTGGCGGTGTAGCCGGTGGTGATGACCCCCGTAGCTCCCACGCCACAGCCTGACCACTGCCCAGCCGCAGCGCCTGTGCTGTTGCCAGCCCGGACAGGTTGACCCCGATGCCGGCTGTGCCACTCACCGTCACAGCACTGGCGGAACTGTTGTTCACATGGGTGGTCATGCCGCTGTTCAGGGTGCTGCCCGTCACGGTTTCATTCCCGCTCTGGTCCAGCGTGCGCAGAGCCGCCCCGCCCCATGTATCCTGCAATGTGCTGTTGGCAAAACGGGTTTGCACGGCTGCCGTCTGCTCCCACGATACGGCCTGCCCTCCGGCAAGACGCAGCGCATCCGGCGCGGTGAGACTGGTGGTATCCAGCCCGATCGCGGCCTTCCCCTGCGCCACAAAAGCAGATGCGGTGGGCTGGCTGAGGCTGACGATTGTCTGACTGTTATGGGCTGCACCGGGAATGGTCTCATTGCCCTGCGTGTCCAGTGTGCGGGCCACTCCGGCGGCGACCTGCTCTGTCAGTTTGCCGTCAGCAAAACGGGTTTGCACAACAGCCGTTGGTTCCCATGAGAGGGCCTGCCCTACCCCCAGACGCATGGCCTCCGGTGTGGTCAGGCTGCTCAGATTGAGGCCGATCAGCGCCTGCCCGCCCAGTGTCCACGCCACACCGCTGCCGGGGTTGGCAATCGCGGTGGTGACATCCCCGTTCATCCCGACGGAAAACAGCGGCGTGGTGTCATACCAGTAGCGCAGGGTATAGGCGGCGGAATCAAACTGAAAATGCGGTTTGTGATCATCACTGAACGCAAGATTCCGGTTTGCGCCAATGTTCAGCACCGGCGCATTATTGACCGGCGTGCTGCGGGAGAGGTCAATCCCCGCAGTATCAAACCGGCCTGCCGCATCAATCATGATGCCATACGCACTTGTGCTGTCATTATTCCCCAGCGCAATGCCTTTACCGATGCGGCCGGGGGTGCCGGTGCTGTCTGCTCCGGCAACCTGAAGCTGGAGGCCAATGCGCCAGTTATTAGGATCATCCGCGTTGGCGTAGACATCAATTTCCCGCCCCACCAGACTGCCTGCAATATTGGACGGCTGGCCGGTATCATCACGGGTTTCATCATACCCGGCCCAGATCTGGGAGCGGGAGCCTTTGCCGTCCACCAGTGCATTGGCGGGTCTCTGCGCCATGCTGGCCTGCGCCACATGCTGGCCGCCACCAAAGGCGGCGCTGTTCAGCACCGTGGAGTGGCACCAGACATAATCATTCAGCGCGGCCCCCACGGACGGGATGGTGCAGTTGCCTTTTTCCAGATTCATGACAAATCCGGCCGTGCCGCCAGAATGGGTAATATCCAGATCCTTGCGCAGCACCGGAGGCATATCCGCCGCTGTCTGGCCGCGCACAAAATATTTCCCGCCTTCCAGCGTGCTTTCCAGCACATCCGTGCCCAGACTGAGCAGCGGCCCGCCATCCGCCTGCAAGGTGCCATTTGCCTGCCACAGGTTGGGCGTGCTGCCACTTGGCGCTGATTTCAGAGCAAGTTTTCCGGCGGGAAGCTGAATGACCGCGCCGGACGCCGCAGCATTTTTGGCGGCCTGAAGGGCGGCGGTATCATCCGTTTTGCCGTCCAGCGCCAGACCAAAATCCTTTGCGTTCAACTGGTCGGCAAACCGTTCGGCCAGCGGCCTGCCAACGGCCCCGGCTGCGCTAATCCGTGCGGTGGCGGAGGACAGATCTCCCGAGACCGGGGCAGTTATTACCCCAGTGGCATCCAGCCCCGCAACGCCGTTTGGACTATTTTTGTCCGACTGCTGCACGCTGCCATCCGCCATCGCGCCGATCTGGCCAATGGTCGCGTTCTGCCACAAAGCGGGTACGCCGGTTGCCGCATCCAGCCCGCCCGGAGGCCGGGTGGGGCCATAGGTGGGGGCGCTGCTGGCCAGCGGAGACGCCGTGAGAACACTCCGCAGGCGCGCCGTTCTGGCGAGCAGAGGCGAGGTCGATGCTGAGGAGGCTGAAGCCCCCGTCTGGGCAGACGCAGTTGCACCATAGCCGGAAGACGGGGTGGCTGACGCCGGAGTGGTAGCCGTGGCCGTGGCAGTCGCCGCCGTATCCGTGGCCTGCGCGGACTGTGTTGCCTGACCAAGCACCTGATATTGCGGGAGCAGATGGTTAGGGCGCGCAAATGCCGCAACCCCTGCCCCGGCCACAAGTGCTGCACCGGAACACAGGCTGAGAAGAAAACGGGTTTTGAGAAGAGATGTCATGCAGAAGTGCCTTGTGAAATGCAGAGATAGCCGCCGTTATTCCACCAGACACCGGAGATGCCGGGATCTGTGGTGGGGAGGTCCATGGCCATCAGCACATGCCCGTTCCGCACCCCCAGACAGTCCAGACCACCCAGAACCAGATTGCCCTCCTGCGAGAGTGTGGCGAGGCCATTGGGGACCCCCTTTTGTGCCGAAACAACGGTTGACGCGGCACCTGCTGCGCGGGAGGAAGCTGTCTGCGCCTGTGTGACGGCATCCTGCGCCTGTGTGACGAGGGTTGAGACAATACCGCTCACCTGCCCGCCCTGTGCATCCACATAGGCCTTGTTGACCAGATGGGTGCTATCCGTCGGCGCAAGAGCGCAGCTCAGCAAGCCTGTGAGCGTATCGCCTGTTTTGGAAACGGCGCCTGTCCAGATGGCAGATTGCGGGACAAACTGCCCCTGCCCGCTGAAGATACCAAAAACAAGATCAGCCGGGGCAGGCTGAGATTGCACCGGCAACGCCGAAAGCGGCATACCACTGGGCGTGGATGCCGTGAAACTGTTTGACCCGGACATGGGTTCTCCCGTTACGCGATAAGATAAGGGGTTCCGGAGGGGCTGGTGAGGATCGCACCGCCCGGCAACGCCAGAGCATTGGGGGGCACGGGCGTACCATCGGCCAGACGCGGGACGGGCTGCGCCTGCGCCGCAGGCGTGTCCGCCAGAATGGCCACGGAGATAGGCTGCACGAGGCTGCGCCCCTGCTGCGTGGTAACGCACACCTGAACCTGCTGCACCGTGCCCGGCACGCCGCCCCCCAGAAAAAGACAGGCCTGCCCCTGCAAAAGCGTAGCCCACAGAACTGTCAGATCTGTCATGGCCCCGGTGAGCGTGAGCACGCGGGCGGAAACAGAGATGAGGGAATCTCCTGTTCCAGAAAGCCAGTTTTCCGGGTTCAGGCTAAAATCCAGATTATCGCCGCTGGCTTTGGGCGCCCATGCAAGGCAGAGGTCTTCCGCCACCAGCCCCCGCAAACGCAGGCCGGGCGGCGGTGTGAGCGGCAGTGTGCGGGCCGGAGCGGGCTGCCAGTTAGGGGATGGCAGAGGCGGGATCATGCCGGGGGCTCCGGCAGGGTTGTGCGGGTTGTCTCCTGCCCTTGTGCAATGGCCCGCAGGGCTTTGAGATACTCCACCCACACCTCCGGGGTCGGGTCATTCAGGGCGCCATACTCTTCCCACACGGTCTGGCGGGCCGTGACCAGTGCATTGCGGGCCTGCATTGCCAGCGGCACGGGCGGGATGGGTGCTGTGTAGTCAATCACTTTTCCCGCCAGCACACCGCGGCCCGTCGGCAGGCGGAAAGAGGTAATATCAGACCAGTCTTCCGCGCTGACGGGAAGCAGGTTTGAGGCAGGCGGGACAGTTGCGACGCTGCCCATCCCCCATGTATCATACCAGCCTGTTACCGGAGTAGGCTGGGTGGCTGACAGATCATACGCCGCATAATAACGGTCTGGATAAAGTGTTTTTATGTCTGTCATTAGCGTGGTCCGATCGCAATAATCGAGACAGTTTCATTGGATGAATTACTGTCCGGCGGAATATTGATGGCAAATTGTGTGCTGGACCAGTTGTACGTCCAGACATCCATATCCCCGTTCTGACTGGCATTGGCGACAACCGCAACAGGCGTGGCGGAAAACGCAACGGGGAACGTCACATAATTTGTGCCACTTCCGGCATGGACAATGTTAGGCACTGTAAACGCCTGTATGCGGTGCCCATAGGCCAGATTGATCACACGATTATCGGATGTTGCGAAGTCATTCGCGTAAGTTGCCGCAGTGACGTAATTTTGCAGGCTGGAAACTGGCGCATAGTTTTGCAGGCTTGAGGCGGGCGCGTAGTTCTGCAGATCTGATTTTGTGGCGTAATTCTGGAGATCAGACTGGGGGGCATAGTTTTGCAGGTCTGACACATACGCGACATCCCCGTACTGACTGTCATTCAGGCGCTGGTTCTGGCTCCACTGGATATAACGCCATGTCCCGTCATTAAATTGCAGGGAGAGCACAGCCCGGAAAGTTGTGCCCACCTGCTCCTGCAGGCCCATTGAAAACTGCCCGCCTCGCCCTTTGGCTTTGGAAGAAAAGGTTGGATAGTTGATATAATCCCCGATTTGCGGGTTAGTCGGGCTGGCCTGCGCAAAGACCCCGGCAAACCCTTCCTGCACCAGAGCCCCCTCCACCGTCAGCCAGGAGACAACGCCCCCGGACAAAGGCAGATATCCGGTAAACAGGTTTTGCCATGCAGCGCCTGACGCACCGGGGGTGGAGACGTTATCATCCGTTGTGGAAACCCAGAAGGTACCGGGGGTAGTCCCCGACACAACAGCACCGGCGGGATAACCACCGATGGACTGCGCAAAGCCTGAATCAAACATTCCCCAGCATCCGGCCTGATACGCGCGGAGAATTTTGGAAATAAGGTTAAGCAGGCCGTTCATATCCTGCCCGCGCGGGGGCACGCCCCCGGCGGAACGGGCTATAAAGGTTTCCGGCGGAAAGCCCAGTGCGAGAGAGGCCGTGCCATCCCCCGGATGCGCCTGTGTTGCGGGAATGGCCGCAATGTCACTCCCCGCAGCGTTTTCTGCAATAGGTGTAGCGAGACGGGCGGGAAAATCAGACTGCTTCATGCATGCCCCCTGATGGCGTAAGAGACGGCCACACCGGCCGGACGCGGCAGAACGCCGCTGCTCTGGATGATAGAAATTTGCACATCGGTCGGGATAAAATTAAAAACGTAGCTCATGCTCATTGTGCCGTGGTCTTCCACCCACGCATCGCCCTGCCCGGCAAACAGCGCCATGAGAATGGCGTTCAGGCTGAGGACAGAACCATCCGTGATATTGGCCATTGCCTTAGCGTAAATGAGCTGACGGAACCCTTCATCAGACAGGCGCACATTGCTGCTTGTCGCCGTGCCGTTATACCAGGGGGCCGTGTTAAAGCCCTGTTCAGTCAGGTCAGCCGCCTCTAAAAACCCGACGAAATTTTCAGACGAAATTGTCAGGACACGCTGAACGCCGACAATCCGGCCCCACACATCCAGCCCATATCCCTGCGCCGTGGCGATGTTCCAAATATGGTCATACCACTCACTAATCAGATTCGCCGGATCAAAAGCCTGATTCCACGCGGTAATGAGCGCGTTGATCCCCGGCGCGCAGGCATATTGCGACAGGAGTGTTTTCTGCACACTCTGCATCAGACAAACTCCACGCTGATGGTGGTGCTATCCAGCGTCGGGATCTGGTTTGCCTGCATCTGCACGGATAGGCCCGTGGGGTTTGCGCTGGTGCCAAGCGTGATTTCCGTAATCTGGGCCCATCCGCCAAGAGCCGAGACAGCCGCATAAAACCGGCTTGCATAGAGTGTGCTGGCAATCCGTGCGCGGATTCCGCCATCATCCCCCAGAAAAACAGATTGTACGGCAGCCTGAATATCCGATGTTCCGGTTGACGGCACGGCAGCGGAGGCAACGAGACGCACTGTGACATAGACCGGCGTGGCAACAGGCCTTTGAAAACTGACTGTGTAGCTCGGCGGTGTTCCGTATGTGCTGGCCGGGTCTGTGACCGTGACGGTGGTGGTGCCATTACAGGCGCAGCCCGGAGGCTTTTTGCGCAGAATAGCCAGAGCAATGTCCGCATCCGCGCCGCCATTGACGCACACATACAGACTATGCGGCGCGAGTGTTACACCATTGACCGTGACACTCGCGGCGGTGCTGTTATCTGTCACATAGGCGTCCGTCACCCCCGAGACAGCCTGAACAGCGGCGGAAATGGCATCCAGCGGGCCAATGGCGTTTGCGGCAACCGATGTTTTACGCCGGGCCTCAAATTCTGTGCGGCTTTCCACCGCGCGGCCCGTAACGCCAGCAACCGGGTTATTCACCCCGCTCCACCCGGCCACGGACTGGCTGATACGCACGCTGCCAGCCGGGCACACAACCTCCCCCGCGCTGGTGCAGGTAAAAAGCCCCTGCGCGGTGCCGGTGCCATCCAGTGTCAGGATCGTGTTCGCTGTGTAGCTGTTGCCGGACTGATCCGTAATCAGCGTGCCTTGCGGAATGACCGTGCCTGCCGCCCCGGTGCAAACACAGGTGACGGTTGTGGGCGTGGCAGGCAGGCGGGACATAAAATAAATGCGCCCGATGGCATCCTGCATCCGGCCTTCAGCGCGGGCCGGGTCCACCCCGTTGGCAAGAGCCAGAAACTGGTCATACGCATCCCCCAGAATGGCGGTGAGCGACATGGCAAGCTGGCCCTGTGGCGTGGAAAGGTCCGTTGTCAGGGTATTGCCAAAAGCGGCGTTGATATCAGCCAGAACGCCGGTGAGCATATCGGCTTCTTCCGGCATGATGAAGCCCGTGGCATCCAGTACAGGAGCCGGGACAGATGTGGTGCCGGAAGAGGCTGTGCCGGAGGACGACAGGCTGGCAGAGGGTTCAGAGGCTGACAACGGTCTGGCTCCCATCGGTAAGAGTAAGCTGGATCACGCCAGACAGGCGGCGGGCCGGGCTGAGGCCGGTGAGAACACAGACAGCCTGCGCCACGCCGTCCACACCGAGGGCTGTCTGTTCAACATCCGCGCGGAACAGAGCCGCGGACTGGGTGCGCCCCAGAATGGCGGTGAGATAAGGCAAGCCGAGTGTTGTGTTGTACCAGCACTCCCCCAGAAAGACGCGCACCGCACAGGCGACGTTCTGGGCGACGGCATAGGGTGCTGACGCGACGGCAATGCTGCCGCTGGCGTCAACCACCAGATCCCATGTTGATCTGTCGAGAAGCAGGGTTTGCATTCTGAGGGTCTTTATATTTGTGTGGGTGTGACAGAGGACGCGATGCGCTGAGACGATGCGCTGCGGACAAGTGTGCCGGAACGCTATGGGTGACCACGCAGGGCCACAACCGGGACACCCCTGAAAACTGAATAGGGTTTATCCGCCGGATGCCGCAGAGGGCCAGGCAACCTTAGCGCCAGCGTGACGTTTGAAGAGCAGATCCATGATGGAACAGGTTTGAGGTGCAGGCCTGAGCAGACCCCGTTCTGCACGCCTGAACGCTGTGCGGTATTTGCGCAGCCTAAAAAGGTTTTCTTAAGACTGCATCATTCTGAACTGAACCCTTATTGTATAGTCCAGCAGGCAAAGGCAGATGACCATGAGCGCCAGATCAGCCCATACTGACCAGACAACCGTGACGCTGGGAGAGGAAACCGTGCAGCGCGGTGCGGGCGGAGAAACGCACCAGACAGCAGGCGGTGATGTCCCGACCCTGACAACACAGCAGGGTGTGCCGGTTTCTGACAACCAGAACACGCTGAAGGCCGGTGCGCGTGGGCCGAGCCTGATGGAAGATTTCCATTTTCGGGAAAAACTGTTCCATTTTGACCATGAGCGCATCCCGGAACGCGTTGTGCATGCGCGCGGTTATGGAGCGCATGGTTATTTTGAACTGACCAACTCGCTCTCCAACATTACCAGCGCGGATGTGTTGCAGCGTGAGGGCGAGCGCGTTCCGGCGTTTGTCCGCTTTTCCACCGTGGCAGGCAGCAAGGCTCGACCGACCTTGCGCGGGATGCGCGGGGCTTTGCCGTCAAGCTGTATACCAAGGAAGGCAACTGGGACATTGTGGGGAATAATATCCCCGTGTTCTTTATTCAGGATGCCATCAAGTTTCCGGATATGGTGCACGCGGTGAAGGAAGAGCCGGACCGGGCCTTTCCACAGGCGCAGTCCGCGCATGATAATTTCTGGGATTTTATCTCCCTCACCCCGGAAAGCATGAACATGATCATGTGGGTGATGTCCGACCGGGGCATCCCCCGCTCCTTCCGCTTTATGGAAGGGTTTGGGGTGCATACCTTCCGCTTTGTAAACAAGGCGGGCCAGTCCACCTACGCAAAATTCCACTGGAAACCAAAAATGGGTTTGCAGTCGGTTGTGTGGAATGAAGCCCTGAAAATCAGCGGGGCGGACCCGGATTTTCATCGTCGTGATTTATGGAATGCCATTCAGTCCGGCAATTTTCCGGAATGGGAGCTGGGTGTTCAGCTTTTTGACGACGAATTTGCGGACCGGTTTGAGTTCGACATTCTGGATGCCACCAAGCTGATCCCCGAAGAAGTGCTGCCGGTGCAGCCCGTGGGGCGTCTGGTGCTGGACCGCATGGTAGATAACTTCTTTGCGGAAACCGAGCAGGTTGCGTTCTGCACACAAAATATTGTGCCGGGTGTGGATTTTACCAACGACCCGCTTTTGCAGGGCCGCAACTTCTCCTATCTCGACACGCAGCTTAAACGGCTGGGTGGGCCGAACTTTACGCATATCCCCATCAATGCGCCCAAATGCCCCTTCCATACCCTTCAGCAGGATGGGCATATGGCCATGCAGAACCCGAAAGGGCGTGTGAACTACGAGCCGAATTCCTGGGGGGGAGAGGCTGGTGGCCCGCGTGAAAACCTTGAAAAGGGGTTCAGGACATTCCCGGCGGAGGTGAGTGGCCAGAAGGAGCGGGTGCGGTCTGAAAAATTTGCAGACCATTACAGTCAGGCCCGCCAGTTTTACAAAAGCCAGACCGAGGTGGAGCAGACGCATGTGCAAATGGCCATCACCTTTGAACTGAGCAAGGTGGAAACACCGGCTATCCGCAGCCGCGTCGTCTCCCATCTGCGCACTATTGATGAAGGGCTGGCTAAAGCTGTAGCAGACGGTCTGGGGCTGGACACGCTGCCAGAGGCCGCACCACCTGCGCGGAAGGTGGTTGATCTGCCGCCCTCCCCGGCTCTCAGCATCCTGAAAAATGGCCCCAAAAGCTTTGCCGGCCGCAAAATTGGTGTACTGACAACCAATGGGGCCGATGGGGCCTTGCTGGAAGCCTTACAGAAAGCCGCAAAAGCGGAAGGCGCTGAAGTCGAACTGATTGCGCCGCAGATTGGCGGTATCAAAACCGCTGATGGCAAGCATGTGCCTGCGGCCCAGCATGTGCCGGGTGGTCCCTCCGTGCTGTTTGACGCGGTGGTTCTTCTGCCCTCCGCCGACGGCGCAAAGCAGCTTGCGCAGGATGCCGATGCACGGGATTTTGTGACGGATGCTTATGCCCATACCAAATTTATTGGCTACACGTCTGACGCCCTGCCGCTGCTGAAACGTGCCGGTTTGGTCGATGATGCTGTGGATGGGGGCGTGATTGAACTGAAGTCCGGAAAAGATGCGGACGGGTTTGTAGCATCCTGCCGGAAACTGCGGTTCTGGGAGCGTGAGGCGTCTGTTCATTCTGTGTAAGCAGCGTGAGGAGCCTTAACTCTGCGGAGTGCCGGTTGTGCCCGAACCGGGCTGGACGCGGGGTGAGTGTGGTGTGTGAGAGAAATACCGCTCGCCGTGGCGTCCTGTGAAACGGTGAGTGGGCCGTCTATCGAGACAGGGCCGGTGATGTGCGTGGTCTGGGCATTAATGCTGACTGTGCCACTGGTTTTTAGAGTAATGCCGTTTTCACTAAACCAGAGATAGTCCTGCGGGGTGCCGTTGAGAAAGCCGCCGATATAGAGGGCGTCCGCCATGTTCTGCTGCCTGAATGATCCGGGGGCAGCACTGGCGCGGGCTGTTTTGACGTTGAAAATGTCACGGTCCGCTACCAGAGCGAGGCCGATATCCCCTTCTGAGGGATCAAGAATAACGGCGCGGGTGCCGCCCTGAAGCCGGAAATAGGGCACGTTATACAGCACACCATGCGGCGTGACGCGCCCCGAAGCATCCTGCTGATGCACGAGAGGTTGTACATCCACCGTGCCGACCGGATTAAGACCTGTGCCGGACACTCCTTTGACCTGCACGGGAATAATGGTCCTGCGGCCAGAGAGAAGCCGGGTGACAACTGTGTTCAGAGCACTGAAATCTGACGCACTGGCATCGGCCCGATTGAAAACAGGGTACGTGCTGGCGGACGCCTGAGACGCGCTCTGGTTCGGGGATGTTGGCGTGGCGGTCTGGGCTGGAGAGACTGGGGAAAAGGTGGCGGTTTGGGTCATGGAAGGTGCCTCAGGACTGAGTGCCTCATGCTGCCACTGTCCGGCAGGGTTGTGCGACGAGATCCGTAAACCATGCGCCGTGAGGAGTTTCTGTTTGCAGGGTGTGGCGCACCTGTGTGGCCGTCCAGAGGCCCACCGGCACAGGCCCGCTTTTCTGCCCCCAGCCTGCGGGTTGGTAGCGGCTGTGCAGAGCGATCAGGCTGTTAAAACTGATGCGCGGATTGAACAGCATCCGCAAAGCAAGCCCTCCGGCGGACCATGCGGGATAGCCGATCAGCCCGGTTTCTGCTGAGACCGACACAGCCTGCGCGGAACTGGCAAACGGGGTGTATGATCCCGTGCCCGACGCGGTAATCTGACCCGTAAAAAGAGCTGGCCAGACGGACAGGTCTCCGCGCCCAAGCCCGGCGCATAGCGGCACAGTATCCAGACACTGGCTGAGTTGCTGGCCGGGGCTTCCGTGAAAATACGGGTCATGCAGGACAAGACCGGGGCCGTGATACCGCAGGGTCAGACCGGCTTTGGCCGCAATACCGCCCAGCGCCTGCTGAGCGGAAACCGCGCCTTTATACCTGTCGGGCTGGCAGGCATAGCGTTGGGAAGGACTGTTGAAAAAGCCTGTGCAACAAAGGCGATATCCGGTGCACTGGTATAATCCACATAGGCCAGTGTAATGCCGCCCTGAAAAATGAGCGCCGTTCCCCCGGCTGCATCCGGGGCTGTCAGGAGAAGTTCGCTCGCGCTTTGCCGGGTGGGGTCTGGAGTTGCCATACTCAGGCGGTTCATGACGTCCGGGGTCATGCCCTGCACCCGCACGGTTGCACTTTCTGCTGTAGGGAAGCGTGCCTGAGTGACTTCAGCGTGTACGCGCAGGCCGGACAGGGTGATCGTATCCTCGCCATCAGGACCAAAAGCCTGTGATAGCAGCCGGAACGTCACATCCACAGCGCGGTTCTGGAGCGAGGTTTGCGACATGGTGAGCGTGATCCGGAGCCAGAGTGTGGAAGGTCAGGATGACCAGATGGGAGCGTAGAGCAGGAGAAAACGCGAACCGAGGCCGGTTGTGTCCGGGTCCTGCTGGCCCTGAGTGTCGGCAAACAGGAAATCTCCGGGCAGGCCGATAGCGGCGTCCCGCACCAGCCATGTGCGGTCCTGACACAGCACACCGGACAGAAGCCGCGTAGTACTGGAATCAAAATCCGCATACAGGCCGGTGCTGCGCTGACGCAGGGTGATCTGCACGAGGGTGCCGGAAAGCGAAACCTTGAGTGTCTGCGCGGGAAGAGCCGACAGAGGCACGGTGAGCAGGGAAGAGGCGGAGACCATGCTGCCCTGTGCTGTGGTGATGACACCTGAGGACACCTGTGATGTTTGCTGGGATAGTGAAGACATGCGGAAACCACTCCGGTTATGCGGGGCTGGAGGGTGTTTGTGATATTTTATGGAAAAAAGGGCGGTTGTGCGGAGCACGGAGCACGGAGCACGGAGCACGGAAGGGCTTCTTGAGGTCTTCCTCAAGGGCGGCCATCAAAAAAAAGACCGGCGTCTCTGATACTTTGCCCCGCTATGCCCGCAAAAAGTCTGCTCCCCTGCCGGTGGATGGGCAGGAGAGCAGGAAAGAGTATGTTTATTAAAGCTGTTTTGTGTAGCCGAGCAGTTTTGTTTTCAGGTCAGCGGCGAGTTTCTGCAGATCGGCGTTTTTAGATTCAGCGCTGCTCAGATCAAGCGCCGGAATTGTCGTTTTTTGGTGCCAGCAAGGTAGCGCACATAGCGTTTGTCAAATGCCGCGCCGTGCAGGGCCTTCATCTGATCAATCACTTTCTGGCTCTGTGCTGAGGGCTTGGCCGCCAGTTCTGTCTTACCGCTTGCCGCGAGTGTGGCCAGCGTATCGTGATTGACTGTCAGATCCTTGACGATTGTTGTGCCAAGCTGTGCGATATCGCTCCGGGCAGCATGCGTCTGGGCAAGCGTGGCCAGTGCGATATGGGTCAGATCGGCATCATTGATGGCGGCGGCGAGATTTGTATCAGCCACGGGAAACGGTTGTGCCAGAGCGGGCAGCGGGGGCGCGGGCGGCTGGCCGGGGTTCATGCAGGCGCTCAGGGCAAACAGTGAAACAACGAGGGACGAGCAGGTCAGCACCTGATGACGGGACGGACGCAACATGATCAGCAAATTCTCCTTTGACCGCAGCAACCGTTTTGCAGGACAGCGCGGAGCCTCAGACAACACTCTTTAACAGTCCCATGATAATAGCGTATGAAAAGGAAGAAAAGGCAATACAGGAGTGGCAGACGCCTGATTTGAAGAGAAATTCTATAGAAGTCATAATACAAACGTCATATTAACACGAGAAAATCATATTTTGTCAGGAGAGAAATATTTTATGCGCTGTCTCTCCTCTTGCATTGCATGAAAAGAGCACTGTAGCGTAATAACTCTGTACGTCTTGATAAAAGCTTTTTTGGACATGGTGTGAGGATAGTCGGGAAAATGAAGTGTCGTCTCTGGGGTCTGTTTGCGGTTACCTCGCTCTCTGTCGGTTTAAGTGGATGCGGGTATTTTGATTCTCGCTCTGCCCATAAAGCACAGATCGCGATGCTCGGGATGACATCCTATGATCTTCAGGCCTGCGCGGGGCTGCCGTCAGCCACCAAACAGATTAATGATACGACGCAGATTTTTGTTTACACAGGCTCTCAGGCCGCGCCGAGCTATGGTGGCTCCACGCTTATCCCGGTGGGGGATATCTCAACCCTTGTCAACGTGCTGGGCGGCGGTGGCGGCACGGGCTGTACGGCCGTAATCCGTCTGGATAATGACCGCGTTTCCGACGTGCATTATACCGGTAATGATGATGAAATGATCGGCACGGACGGCGTGTGCTCGATCATCACCCGTGGGTGTGCCCGCCAGCCGGAAGGCACGATGAACCGCTCTACGGGCGGGATTTTTGGTCCTGTTTCGGCCTTCCACCCGCCAGAACGCCGCAGCAGTCTCCCTCTGCGACCTATTCCAAACAGTCTGGAAATGTTGAGCTGAATACCGAGAAGAAATCTGCCGCACCGATTATTGTGCCGCGGACCCAATAAAAACGGGCCGGAAAAGGCTGATTTAACCGGGAAAAGGGGTGTTGTGCTTGCAACATCCCCTTTTTATTGATGGGCTCCATCAGATGTTTGGGGTGCGCCCGTAAGCTGTGAAGTACGGGATGCCTGTGAAAACGCTTTTTCTGTCACCCAGCGCAAGGCTGTGCGGCCTTCTTCCTGTGTTAAAACCCCGGAATCCACATCCTGCCCGACTGTCAGAGAGGCGAGGTCTATTTGCAGTAATAGTCTTGACTGTGCGCCGAGAGCGGCTGAGCCATACTGGGTATGGACCTGATAAATACAGGTGAAGCGCTGAGACGCTGTGCCTTTTGCGAACGGGTATTTTGAAAAACAGTCTGAGACCGCAGCGTGCATATCCCCTCTGCCATGATCATCCGTACAGCCCGGAAGCAGCAGGCTGACAGTGAAAAGAGCAAGCACCCGCGCCGCGTGGAAAAACCATATGGACGGCGCTGGGCGGCTTTTATGGGCTCTGGCAGAACAAAAGGCGTGTGGGAGAAATGTCATGATCCGCGCATGTATCACACAAAATGAAAATTTCTTTCCAAGGAATAAAGAGGATGGTGCTGGAAAGCCAGAGGCGGGCGTGTATTTTCCCGCTCTGGCATTAGGGTGCGACAGTATGCGGCGCTAAAGCGTGTTTTTCAGCAGGGTTGCCGCGTCCAGAGTATTGTTCGATGTGTTGCCTAAAACCGTCGGGAAGGAAGAGCCGGACGCCATCAGGGATCGTGCCGAGACAAGACCGGTGCAGACCGTGCGGCTGCTGCGGGGTTTGTGTCTGTGTAAAAATCTGTGTGCCGGTCAGCCTGACTTCCTGAAGGGTGATTTCCACCATCGGCATGGTGATACCGTGCCGCGCATCCCGCACCCAGCGGTGACCGGTAATGCTGACATTGCTGTATTTCCGCTCGGGTGTGATGACCGCGTAGAGTGAGAGGTCAGCTTCAAGCGCTGCCAGTGTATTGAAAAATGTCTTGCGAACATAAAGGGCTTCCACGCCTGCAAGGCGCGTGAGGTCCATCCCGGAAAAGAGGCTGACTTCCGTGCCGGACAGGCCGGTTTCCGAGCCGTCACACACCATCAGCACGCGATGCTGCCGGGGTGTCTGTACTTTGCTGTAGGACAGAAATGCGCCGTCCTCCAGCGGGGCTGTGGCGATGGGACTGCTGCTTTCCGCCGAGACGGACATGACGCGGGCGGCGGACAGAACGCAGGTTCCGGCACTGGTAAAAATACCCCACTGGCCGGCGGCCTGACTGATCATCAGATCATCCAGCACCGTGCCGAGGCTGACGGACGCCGCTGCCCGGATGCCGGTTGTAACGGACTGCCCCAGCAACGCGGGCACGCCTGCGGCAACGGGGATATCCCACACCGAAGGCAGGGTGACGGGCACCATGGGCATGGGAGGCTTCCCGCGCTTCTGTTTCAAACGCGCGGTCGGCGGCATAATTTTCCAGCGTGATGGGCGTGTTGTACAGCCCCGGCACGGTGATGGTGTAAACGGAATTTGCGGCTGTAATGTCATAATCAGACATGCAAGCGGGCCTCCTTGCGGGGGGTTTTCTGGTGCGGGCTTTTCACTGAAGTCTTTCTGCTCTGGGCTTCACTGGGCTTCTACAGAGGCCAGAGCGATAGACTGCACGGACTGACCATCCATGTAGAAAAACCGGCCCTGCACGGTGCCGCGTGCGGCGCGGACAGCGGCGGATGTTGTCGAGGCCCCCGGCAGAAGATACCAGCCCCGGGTGGAGAGGACGGTATCAATACTCCGCCCGGCATCCGCATTGACGGCCTGCTTCTGCGCATCAGACAAAGTGACATTGGGCTGGATGGCCCCGAAGGACAGGGCGGTATCAATCGTGCTCTGTACGGCGGTGGCGATCAGCGAATCTCCGACGGAGTTATAAGGGATCTGCCCGGCGCTGGAGAACAGGGTGATGAGGTCATTCTGGAAGCTGGCGTTCATCCAGATCTGGTTGATATAGCTATCTGCCCAGCTAAACGGACCGGAGACAGCCCCGTTATTCAGAAAACTGAATGTGGAATCTGTGCTTTTGTAGGAGCCATAAAAGCTGTAGCCATTCCCGAGCAAAGCCTGCGCCTGTGAGGCTGTGAGGCTGGTGAGGGGCAGGACCGCGCCGTTGTTGCGGAACATCAGCGTTGTGCGCCCCCCGGCCCGGTTGGGATTGAGGCTTGCGGCCCAGCCGAGGCACAGGGCGGCGGCCAGTGTGCCGCTGTTATTCTGCGCATTGCACAGGCAGGTCAGGCCCGGTGTGCTGGCTGCCGCAACGGTCGCCCCGAAGCTGGTTGTGGCATTGGCGCTGAGGATGGATGCATCACTATCCTGCACCACGCCCCAGTAGCGGTTGGGGTGTGCGGCCAGCCATGTAGCGATCTGGGTTTTGGCGGCAGCTTCAGGCTCGGACGCGAACAGGAAGGGGGACCAGTCCGTGGCCTGATCAGCCGCAGTAGAGAGATAAGTGCCATATTCCTCTGCAACGGGCGTGGCGGGAAGCTGGAAGAAATAAAGTTTTTCCGGCGTGTCCTGCGCGTTTGTGTAAGCCGAGAAATAGATGCTGGCGATACTGGCTTCCACAGAGGTTGCGCCACAGACAGCAGAAACCTCCTCCGCTGAAGCGAATGAGGAAACGCCAGATGACAGCGCCGTATTCTGGGAAAACACCATGCCGTTGAGCAGGCTGACAGTGCCACCCGGAGAGAGAACGCCCGGTGTGACGGTGACGAGGGAGCTGATGGGAAGCGTCATGCGGAAGGAGACCCCTGTGAACTGGTGACGTCTGCCAGCACGAGCCGGGCCGCAGACGCCATGGATTGTGGAAGTGAGAGGGCGAAGCTGGCCTGAAGGTGCAGGTCGATCTGCCAGTGCTCTTCATATTGCTGCTCTCCGTTGACAAACGGGAACTGGCGGGCGGACCCGGCATAGAGGGGTGCGATGCGCGGGATGTCTGCCGGGCTGCCGAGCAGTCTTGCAGATGGGGCGGATGCAGCCGGTGCAGGTGCGCTTTGCTGAAACACCGCGAAAAATTCTGCGGCCCAGCCATTCTGGAACAGGGTGCTGATGCGATGCAGGTTGTCAGCAGCACCCTGCCCGAACAGGCTGACCTGCACGGTGACCTCCTGCTGTTGCAGGATGATGCGGCTTGTTGCGGTGTAGCGCGTGGCACTGGTGGCAACCGGCTGATGGAGCAGCACGGCCATAAGAGCAAACGGACCGTTGGGGGCGGGCATGCGGTTTTGTCTGGCGAGCAGCACGGGCATGTCCGGCGGCAGAACAGCCAGCAGAAAAGCCCGCAGGACGGTAGTCAGTGCTGCCGTTACGGGAGGCAGGCTGACGGACGCTGACGGGTAACCAGAAGTTTCGACCATTGGCCGCCTCCCCATGTTTCGGGCTGGCCTGTGACCAGCCATTCCGAGCCTTCAAACACTAAAATATCGCCGCCGAACTGGTGGGCGCGGTCGATGCCCTTGAGTTCCGATGGCAGATAGACCACGCGGGTATCTGTGCTCTGGTTCAGCCCGGCAACCTGTGTGAGATCCGCGCTGGAGGCGGCCTGCACCATGATACGGAGCAGGAGGTCCTGATAGCGCGGGATGACTGTCCCATCGGGCTGTGTGCTGTGCCCCTCCTGCGCGCGGAGGGTTGCGATGATGGGGGGCGTCAGGCTGCTGATCTGCGCTGCGGCGAGGCGAAACAGGTTTTTCATGCGTCCACCTGAAAGCTGACGCTATTCTGCAAGGTTCCTGTTTCCACCAGAGGGTTATCAAACCCTTTATGCCGGACTGTGGACGTGGCATTAGGTGGGGTGTGGGTTTGCCGGATGGTATCCGTGATATCCGCCTGCATACTGTGCCCCACTGCGGTGAGAGCCTGTGATATGGGGGCGCGTGCTGTGAGGATTTTCAAAAGCGTCTCGAAATTCTGGAGGCTCTCGGAAGAAGACTGTGTGGCCCCTGCCCCGCCAGAGGGAGTGCCTGCGCGGGTGCGAAGGCTGACCCTGTGGGCATCGGCTAACTGGCGGACCCATGTGTTGCGGCAGCGCGTGATGGTCTGGCGCAGAAACGGGCGCGGTGGAATGACGATAGGATGCCCGCCCCTGCCCTGCACAACCGCGCCAAACTCCTGCACCGCAGCGATAGAGGCAACAGGGGTGCCGTCTGCCTCCGTGGCTGTTTTGAAAAACCCGGCTTTGACAGACGGGATCTGGGTGGAGGACGTGCCGGACGATGTCAGACTTGGCGCGGAGGCTGGTTCGGGCTGATGTGTTGCGGTCGCTTTGGCAGGAGAGAAAGAGGCGGCCGTGGTGCTGGCTGACATGGGTGCAGACGTAGACGTAGGCGCAGGCGCAGGCGCAGGCGCGAGTATCGGCATGAAAGCAGGGCTTTCTTTGACTACGATTTTAGGGAAACGGGTGTAAATCCGTCTGACCGAAATCGGCTGAGACGCTGTGGGGTGCGGCGATATGAGGCGCGTCTGCTATGGCCATGACAGCGGGATTTGCGGGGAACCCGGCACGTAGCGGGCGGTGCGCAGGAACGACGTGGCCGCCCAGTAGGCGGCACCATAAGGCGTTTGCGTCCACCAGGACTGAGAGGCCGTGACTGGCCCCATGTCCGCCTCTACCGCGACGCTGCCCATACGGGCGGACGTAATGCGGCCAACCAGTGTGGGCTGCTCCATGCCGGAAGACGCGGACAGACCGGAGGTGGAGGAAGCGCTGGAAGCAAGTGCCCCGCCTGCTCCGAACCCCAGTTGCGCCAGATGGGCCGTGATCAGCCCCAGCAGGATGGCGCGGCGGGAGAGGTTGCTGACGGGTGAGGTTTCGTCATTCGCTAAAAACAGGCTGGCCTGATCAAAACAGGCCTGTGCGCCCTCTGCCCCGACGGTGGCAAAGAGCGCGGGGTAGCGGGTTTGCCAGACCTGCGCGTCAAACAGCACGGAGGGCATTGGGACTTTCCTTTACGGAACTGGCTGGGAATAGAGATGGAGCCGCCCCCGCCCTTCAGGCCGGGGTGATGCCGGGAGCGGGTGTGGCGGGGTTGAGCGGTTCCGTGCCGGTGCGCAGGGCGGCCTGTTCCCGCGCCTGTCCGGTGGCTTTTTCAAGCGTTGTCTGCGCGAAGATCAGGCCGTTTTTCAGCAGCGGGTACTCCGCATAGGCGCGGGACCACGCGGCCCAGAACTCTGCCGGGATGGGGGTCAGGCCGTAGCCGCCGATCACGGCGGAAGCGCGGGTGCCCGCCAGTTCATGCCGGGCTTCCCCCAGTGACAGCACGAGGCCGTTGGGCAGTTTGCAGCCAATAGTGACGGTGGAGGGTGTGGCCATGCCGGGATGTTTCCTTGCAGTGAGGGTATGAGAAAAGAAGGCGGATACGGGAACGGTTTTTACAGGCCAGCCATGGTGGCGATGCCTGCGGGGACGTAGATGATGGCGCCCCATGTGCCCTGAGAGAGTTTCTGCTTCCATGCGGAGGCGTCCGTCACCACGGCGTGGGTACGGAGTTTTTCTGTAAAGGCAGTTTCTGCCGTTTTCTGTGCGCCGACATGCTCGGCCATGATCTGCATGGTCTGAGTGGTGCTGCCCGCGGCATCCCCATACTCGACCGCCTGCACAAAACGCAGGTTGGGATAGGTATCTTTCAGGAGGGAGGCCGCAGACAGGCCGAAACTGTTACGGCGGGTCAGCAGGCCCATGCGCGTGGGGGACAGGCCGAGAACCATCGGGGTTTCCGTATCCACTAGCCCGGCGGTCTGGCTGCGGAGCTGGTTGATGAGGGCAATGACATCATCCTGCCGTTCTTCCGGCGTGGCGGCGCCCAGCCGGTGCCGCCTGCGGCCTTGATGGCGGGTGTGATGGCGGCAGGCAGGCGCGGGTCATTCAGATACCCATACAGGCGCAGGCCGTTGATCCCGAAAAAATAAGTCTGGTTCTGGAACTTGTTCAGCTTGAGCGCCGCGGCTTCCCGCAGGCTGGCGGCCCACTGGAGGCGGGCCTGACCGGCCAGAGCCAGTTCCATTTCCCCCCACGAGACGAACACCTGATAATGGTAGGACTGGCGGTCCGGGTACGTGGGGTTCAGGCTGACCTGACCGTTGCCGTTCCAGTCACCATAGCTGGAGACCTCGCCGGTTGTCTCGATCATCGGGAAAATGGCGGTGCGGGTCACCCAGTCCCCCTTACGGACCTCGCCCAGCAGTTCCGCCGCGCGCATGGGGGCGAAGGCGACCTTGATAAGGGCCGGATCGACCATGCGCTCATGAAGGCCGGGATGCCGCCGCTGGCGGTGGTGGACAGCGCTGGCTGGGCGTCCTGCGCCAGCGCATCCGACGCAAGCAGGCTATTGGCGATCATGCCGCGTGCTTCCGGCATGATGAAACCGAGGCGATTGAGTTCCGCCAGATGTGTTGTAAAATCGCTCATACAGCGTGGCTCCAGCTTGAGATTTTGACAAGGTCACCCGCAGCACCAGCCGAGGCGACGTAAAAACGGGTCTGCACGGCACCGGAGACGGTGGTTCCGGCTGCGGCGGTGCTCAGACTGCCATCTGTTGTGGCGGCAAACACGGCCTGCCCCGGCGTGGCGGCGGTGGTGCTGGTGGCCCAGAAATCCCCCGCCGTGAACAGGCTGACCGGAAAACCCTGAGGGATGGTCAGGCTACTTTCATCAAACAGGCTGCTGATCTGGCCTGAAAGGTCCCGATGCACGAAGCCGTCCGGCGCGGTGGTGGTGCCGCTGGCGGGCGCGTTGGCCACGCTGCGACCATCTGTCTGCACCCAGCCGAACGCGCCGATGGTGCACCCTCCGGCTGCGGCGACCAGAGCGCCCTCCCCTGCCGGAAAGGTGGCTGTGGGGTTGAGGGATGCGAAATCTCCCGGCAGGCCGGGGGCGGGCTGGGTGTTGATCTGTGTCTGAAAAGCCATGAATTATGCTTTCACCGTAATGCGGCCAAGGCCGAACGTGTCACGAAAAGAGACGGTTTTTTCGGCATCCATCCCGAGCGGGGCTGCTTTTTCCGTCAGGCGTGCGACCTGCTGGAACAGGGGCCTGTAAGCCTCTTCCGGCAGACCGGTGAGGTCCATGCCCTGTTCACGGAGGGCGAAGCCGTAGACAGCGGTGGCGCTGTCCATCGTCACATCCCCCACAAACGGGCGCACGGCGGCGCGGGCGGTATGGAGCGCTTCCATCCGACGAATGACCTCCGCTTCCGCCTGCTGGACGGCCTGTGTGAGGGCGGCGTCCATTGTGATGGGAAGTGGAGCGGGTGCGGTGGTCGGGGAGCCGGAAGGCTGCGGCGTTGGCGGCGTGGCAGACAGTGCGGAGGGCTGTGTGCCGGGGCTGGCGGGAAGGACCACCTGCGGACGACTGGAGGAACCGTTTGGAACAGACAAGGGGTTTTCCGTTTTTTCCGGACTCGGCTGTGTCTGTTCTGACGGCGGGAGTGTGGGGTGTGTCATGGACGCATGATCCCTGTGGAGTGCGGGAGCGGAATCACCAATAATGGCGGTTTTCACGCGTGGTTGCGTGACGAGGGCGAGGTGGTTGAACGTGATGTCTGTCATGGTCAGGCTGTAGGGCATGCCACCGTGCACGCCGCCCTGTGGGATGGCGCGGTAGCGGTAGCCTGCTGAAACGGCGCGTTGCTGGCCGCTTTCTATGGCGGCAATGGCGGACTGGTCCCACACTGTCAGGCTGCCGATCAGGTTTGGGTTTTCAAACCGGACATCGCTCCCGACGGCGCCTACTGTGATTTCTTTGGGGTGGTCCTGCGCGGAGACGGGCTGGTGCTGCATGAGGATGGGTTTGCCCGCCATACTGGCCGCGGCGCGGGCAAGAGCGTCTGGGTCCCGATAGACCTGATACAGCGTATCCGGCTCCAGCCCCAGAGCCTGTGCGCCGGGGATTTCCGACCCGTAATAGGGGCAGACCGTGGCAGCGGAGAGGATGCAGCGGGCAATGTGGAGGTGCCCATCGACATCGGTGCGGCGTACGGAACGGTCCAGCGCGAGCACCACGGCGTCCCGCCCTTTACCGAAGGAAGGCTCTAGCGTGCAAAGAGCACCGGCACTGCGAAGAATGGAGGGGACTGGAACAGGATCTGCGGTGTGATTGGACATAAGAGAGGGTGCGGATGCTGATGTTGAAGCGCGGTGGGCGAACGGGCCGGGCGTCTGGCTGGGAGGGGACCCGGAACTGGCGGGAAGCTGAGGCTGAGCAGGCGGGTCAGGCGGGGTCATGCTTTGTCCTGTCTCGGGATTTTGGGGAAAGGTCGTCTACCCCGGAGCGTGGGTAGCTTTGGGGAGTGTGACCCGGACCGTGCCGGGAGGCGTGTTCAGGCCGCCGGGGGTGCGCCTGCAAGATTGACGGCGGCGTACTGGCCGCTGGTGTCATGCGCGGTGCGGGAGCGGGCTTCCGTGGGGGTGATGATGCCGGAGCGGATGTTCTGGGCGTCGATATCCGCACGGGTTTTCTGGAGTGTGGCGCGGGAGAGTTCATCCATCTGCCAGAGGGAGACGAAGGTGAAGTCGATCTCCGCGTCAATCTCGCCCCACAGGTTGAGCATGACCATGTGCAGGATGGTGGTCAGGTTTTTGCGGTAGAGTGTTTCCTGAAATGCGTGCACGCGGTCATAGAAAACGCGGATTTCTCCGTCTGCTGAGGCGTTCAGGCCGCTGGGGGTGATGCCGGTGAATTTGACCAGCGGCTCCTGCGCCACCGCGCACATCTGCTCCTGTGCCTGCGCTTGCAGGCGGTCCAGCCCGGCGAGGGGGGCTGCCAGAAGCTCCAGTTTTTCCCGGTCTTTATCCAGCACGAAGGTGCCGCGATTGGAGCGGAAGCGGTTGAAGGCTTCGACGCGACTGAGGAGACCCTCCGGGTCCTGCGCGTAGGCGGACATATCGGTGGAGAGGGCCACGATGGAGAACGCATTGAGCAGGTCTGACACGGACTGGCGGGTGCGCAGCCAGTTGTCCACCGCTGGGCGGGCCATTTGTGAGAGCGACAACCCGCCGAAATTATAAGCGGGTTTCAGCAGATCCGGCACAGGGCGCGAGATGAACTGCAACAACCGTGTGCTGTGCAACAGGCCGCCCTGCACCCACCAGCGGGAGGGCTGGTAGAACTCGGCACTGAGAGGGTTTGTGGTGTCATACTGGTCCGGCGTGGTCCAGACGGGTTCGATCGGCACGAGGGCACGGAGGGAGCCTTTGCGGAAGGTTTCCGGCCGGAGCAGCAAAGGGGCTTCCAGCCCGCTGCCGGTGCGGGGCTGGCCGGTATCCACATAGAGCAGGCCCATGCCGTAATAGCCATCATACTCCGCCATGCGGCGCAGGACATCCCGCACGTTCAGGCGAATGAACTCACGCTCCAGATCCGCAAGGCGCTGCTTTTTGTCCGCCGTGCCTCGTGCGCGGAAGGTGATCCATTCCCGCGTGGCCTCCGCCGCGATGACCTCCACCATATGCCGGTATTCGGCCCGCTGGGACATTTCTGCCAGACGGGGATAACCGGGGAAGGCCACGCCCTCCGCCACCGCCTGCCTCAGCCAGCCGAGCAGGCCGGGACTGGTGGAAGCGGTGCCGTCCATCGCCAGATGGGTGCGGCCATCACCGCGCACGCCTCTGGGCGGCTGGTAGGGCCGGAAGATGTCTGCCTGTGGCGGAAGGCTTTGCACACGCAGGGTTTCCGCCATGTCACGCGGACCAATGCCGTGAGGGGCGTTCGGACTGGCGGAAAGCGGGCTGAGAGGGGGGCTGGGCGGGGCAAGCGGAAAGCTGAGGCGCGGTTCCTGTCGGGCGGCAGAAGGTGCTGGAGGTGGCACATAGGGTAGGACTGGGGATGGGGTGAGTGAGAGACCTGATGGGCGAGTTGCAGAGGAGATCAGGCTGCTGCGGGATCTGAGGGGGAGCGCACCGGAGATGGGACATGTTCGGGAGACCGGGCGCGGGCCGGGAGCCAGCGGGACAGGAAGGGCGGGCGGGGCATGGGGGAGGTCTCCGGAGCAGAGGGAGGCTGGAGCGTGTGCGGGGTGGTGCGCTCACAAAAACGTAGGCGACGGAACCCGAAGCCTGTAAGCGGGTTACGGTTTGCGGATTGTCAGAATTGAAGGAACAGCCGGTATGAAAACAGGTTTGACAAAAGCACTGGCAGCGGGACTGCTGCTGGGCGTTATGGCATCCCCTCTGGCCCGTGCGGCGGAGACCGCCACCGGGACGCTGGTGGGCACGGACGGTGCGAATGTGGGCACTGTGACGGTGACAAATGCACCGGGCGGCGTGCTGCTACGGGTGAACGCGCGTAACCTCACGCCGGGCTGGCATGGGATGCATTTCCATGAAAAAGCGAGCTGTGAAGCCCCGAAATTTACCAGCGCGGGCGCGCATGTGCATACCACCAAGCCGGTGGTGCATGGTCTTCTGCATGAAAATGCAAATGATAACGGAGATTTACCGAACCTGTATATCGGGCCGGATGGTCAGGCGACGGTGGAACTCTATTCTACGCTGGTTTCTCTCAAACCCGGCACCACGCGGGCAGCCTTGCTGGAGAATGGCGGCGCAGCACTGGTGATCCATGCGCACCCTGATGATTACACGACGCAGCCGATTGGCGGGTCTGGCGACCGGGTGGCCTGTGCGGTGCTGAAAGCGGATTCCTGAACGCGGCTCTGGCAGCCATTGGCGCGCCGAAAAAGGGAGGCGCGGGAAAGAGCGGCACGGGACGCCGGTAAGCGCCCCGTGCTTTTTCGCCCTGCCCTGAGGACACAAAAGCTCTGTGTCTGACGGGGGTGAAGAAAGATTCTGAGGGATTAGGCTTTGTCTTCCGCGCCTTCCTCAGTGTCCTCTTCAGGGTCTTCATCATCTTCATAGACCAGTTCAACCGTGATGGTTGCGCTGTCACCTTCCTGAAGAGCTTTGGCGTCTGCGTTGGCTTCGTCCTCGCTTTCGTAGAACTTGCCTTCGTTGGGGTCTTCCTGCCACTCGTTGCGCGGGTCCCAGAACGTCACGTCGCCGTCCTCGTCTTCACGCTGCACGAGGTAGCCGACGATCACTTCGTTTTCGTCGCTGATGATATCATCGCTCATGGTCTTCATCCTTTAACTGACCCTTCACCTATGCAGCATGGGCAGAAAAAAGGAAGAGCCTCAAGTGACGATTCTGCGTCAGCCCTGCGTCTGGGGTGCGGTTGCCCTGCTGAAAAAATAGCGTCCCGCCGGGCGCTGTGCCAGTGTGGCGGCCAGAGGCAGCGGTTTGAGATGCGGCTGTGATGGCTCAGGGTGTGCGCCAGTATGCGGGGTGGCTTGTCTGGTTTGCCTGTGTGGTGTGCCCGTGCGGTTTGCCTGCCGGGTTTGCGGCGGGATCTGCCTGCGGGGTTTGGCCTGGGAGGTCTGCTGTGAACCGGTGTGTGCGCCTGAGCGTTTGTCCTTTTTGTCCTGCAACGACATGCGGAGTTTTATGATGACTCGTCTTGTGACACCGATGCGCCGCCTTGCGCGGCTGGCGCTTATTGCCCCGATGCTGGCCGGGTCTGCCGTGCTGGGTGCGGATGCCCTGACGCCTGCTGCGCACGCGGCGCTGGCCAATGGTGTGACGGCCCCGGACTTTACACTGGACGGCGCGCTGGGCGGGAAGCCCATTAAATTCTCACTGAAGGAAGAACTGAAGAAGGGGCCGGTGGTGCTCTATTTCTTCCCCGCCGCGTTTACCAGTGGCTGCACGCTGGAGGCGCATGCTTTTGCGGAGGCGATCCCGACCTTTCAGAAGCTGGGCGCGACCGTGGTGGGCGTGACGGCGGGCAACAGTGAGCGCGTGGCGGAATTTTCCAAGGAAGAGTGCCGCAGTGCCTTCCCTGTGCTGGCGGACCCCGGTGCGAAAGTGGCCGGTTTATATGACAGCCAGAAAACGCAGGGGGACTTTGTACTCTCCACCCGCACATCCTTTGTCATCACGCCCGAGGGCCGGATTGTGCTGAGCTATACCTCCGGCGACCCGGAAACGCATGTGCAGAAAACGCTGGAAGCCGTGCAGGTCTGGCGGGTGGCGCAGCCTGCGCAGAAAAAAGATTGAACGCCGGGTAAAAACCGCTATCAGGACGGAAACTTTCTGAGAGTGCGGAACCACGATGTCCCCACGCGGCGCAACACTGACCGGCCTTCTTGCGTGGTGCTCTGGAGTGCCGTGGTGGGCATGATACGCACCATTACGGAAAATCCGGGCCCGACTACCGGCCCGGCTCTTCTGTACACTCTTGCCTCCGGCCTGCTCTGGCTGACGCTAGGGGTGCCGCGGCTGCGGCGTTTTCCGCCATCTTATCTGATCTGGGGTACGCTGCTGGCAACGGGCTGTGAGCTGTGCCTGATCTGCTCCATCGGGGCCGCGCACACGGAACGGCAGGCTATTGAAGTCGGGATGGTCAATTACCTGTGGCCCACTTTTACGGTTGTGGCGTCTATCCTGTTTAACGGAAAGAAGGCGACCATCCTTATTGTTCCGAGCGTTTTGCTCTCGCTGGCCGGGATTTTCCGCCTTCTGGCCGGGGAGAGCGGGACAAGCCTTTCCGCATTTGCGCAGAATATCCTCAATAATCCGCTCAGCTATGGTCTGTCCCTGACCGGGGCGGTGCTGTGGGCCCTCTATTCCTCCCTGACGACGCGCGCGGCCAGAGGGCAGAACGCGGTGACGGTCTTTTTCCCGCTGATGGCGTGCCTGCTGTGGGGGCATGTGCTGCTGACCGGCGGGGCGGAACTCCAGTCTGTCCACCTGACGCTCCATACGATGCTGACGCTGCTGCTGGGGGCTGCAGCACTCGGGTTTGGCTATGCGGCATGGAATGTGGGCATTTTATACGGCAACATGACTGTTCTGGCGGCGGCCTCCAACCTGATCCCGGTTTTTTCCGCTCTTCTGGCGGCCAGCATGCTGCACACGGTTCTGCCTCTGGCCTTCTGGGAAGGGAGCCTGATTGTCTGTGCGGGGTCTGCCCTGTGCTGGCTGGCCACGCGCCGCCAGCCTGTGGCCCCCGTGCAGGCTGAACTGCGCCCCTTGTCCTGCACCGGGGTGGAGGAGTAAGTCTGGCGGGTCTGCAATCAAACTTCTGGACTGGGTGCTGCCGTGACTGAGACCTCTTTGCCGATTTGCGTGGCTGCGCTGTATCGCTTTACGCCGTTTGAAAACTTTGCCGATCTGCGCGGCCCGTTACAGGCAGTGTGTGATGCAAACGGGGTGCAGGGGACGCTACTGCTGGCGCGTGAAGGCCTTAACGGCACCATTGCTGGCACGGATGCAGGCATTGCGGCGGTGCTGGAGCATATTCGCGCCCTGCCCGGCTGTGCGGAAATCGAGGTCAAGTTCTCCCGCGCGCCAGTATGCCGTTTTTGCGCATGAAGGTGCGGCTGAAGAAAGAGATTGTGACGATGGGCGTGCCGGGGCTCGACCCGCGTTCTGACGTGGGGCACTACGTGGCCGCCGAAGACTGGAACGCCCTGCTGGAAGACCCGGACACCATCCTGATTGATACGCGCAATGATTATGAAGTGGCCGCAGGCACCTTCAGAGGCGCGATTGACCCGAAAACCAAGACGTTTCGCGAATTTCCGAACTGGTTCCGCGCGCATCGGGCGGACCTGCTGGCGGACGGGCGCACGCCGCGCATTGCCATGTTCTGCACCGGGGGGATCCGCTGTGAAAAAGCGACGGCCTTTGTAAAAGCTGAAGGGCTGGACGAGGTCTATCACCTTCAGGGCGGTATTCTGAAATATCTGGAAAATATTCCTCAGGAGCAGAGCCTGTGGGAAGGCGAGTGTTTTGTGTTTGACCAGCGCGTTACGGTGAAGCACGGGCTGGAGCCGGGGTCACTCGACCAGTGCCACGCCTGCCGGATGCCGCTGACCGCTGAGGAAATGACCTCCCCCCACTATGAGCATGGGGTAAGCTGCCCGCATTGCTACAACGAACGCGATGACAAGCAGCGCGCCCGTTATGCCGAGCGGGAGCGGCAGGCCCAGCTTGCTGCCGAACGAGGGGAAGCGCATCTGGGCGCGCATATGGATGAAATTCGGGAGCGCAAACGGCGGGAGCGGGAAGAGGAAATTAAGCGGCAGAATGAGAAGAGACGGGCTGCACATTAAAAATAGACACCCCTCACTCCTCCTGACCTAACGAGTGACCAAAGGGCGCGAAAAGATGATGACCATCATTCCTGCTACAAGAGAGACGCTGGAAAGCTGGGCACGCTTACGCGCCTCCCTGTGGCCAGAAACATCGGAAGCTACCCATAAGAGCGAACTTGAAGACTATTTCCGAAACGGTTCGGCACGCTCTTCTGCTTTCCTTGCGCGAACAGACACAGGCTTATCGTCGGGTTTGCCGAGGCAGGGCTTCGTACCGATTATGTGAACGGATGCACGACCTCCCCTGTCGTCTTTCTGGAAGGCATTTACGTGCTGGAACCATACCGGCGGCGGGACATTGCCCGGAGTTTATGTGAGGCTGTGGCTCTGTGGGGCAAAAACCTTGGGTGCATGGAATTTGCCTCGGACGCGCCTCTGGAGAATGACGCCAGCCGCCGGTTTCATACCGCGATGGGCTTTATAGAAACCGAGCAGGTTGTATTTTTCAAACGCTGCCTGTGAAGACTTCAGGATTCAAATTCTGGAAAGGAAGTCCGGGGCGAAGCGTGGGAGGGGTGTGGTGTCAGTGAGGGCTGTGAAGGCGCCTGCGGCGGCGTCGACCTGATCGTCATGTCCGCCGCCGGGGAAGGCGGCGAGTTCTTCGAGAAAATGCGGGGTCCACGGGGCGCGGACGGCCAGCACGTTGCCTGCGTTGACCTGCGCTGCGAAGGGCGCGGCGCGGGTGGCTTTATCCCCGGTTTCCCGCACGGTTTTAACCTGATAGCCCGCGAGGCGGCCTGTGAGGTAACGGGCCTGCGCGACACCGGCCTGACCGGGGTCCTGCGGCAGGATGATGCGGGTTGCGGGGCCATCCTGCGCTGCGATGGCGAGGAGGGTTGCCTCCACCTGAGCAGGGTCTCCACGCAGGCGGGTGACATCCAGCACGCAGAACCGGCCATCGGGCAGGCGGGAAAGTTTGACGCCGACTGTCCAGTCCGCATCGCGCCCGGTGCCCTGCCGGGTGGCGGCGAGGTCCCATCGTCGCACGGTCTGGCCGCCTGCCGGGGCGGCCTGTTGCACGGTGATCATGCTCGTCTGGAACAGTGTACCTTCCGCCGGGACGGGGGATTGCTGATAGAGGGCGCCCCATTCCCGCGCGCCGATAGCGAGGCGGATACGGGCGAGTTCCGGCTCCGGGAAGGCTTGTGGCCAGAGGCTGCGCCGGGGATGCGGTGGAGTGGATCGGCCTCTTCCGCCAGTGCAGGCAGGCTGAGGATCTCCCACTCTTCCCCCGTGCCGCTGTGCATTTCATCAAGCAGGCGGCCCGCAAGATCATCCGGGGACCAGCGCGTCATGACTAAGACGATCGCCCCTCCGGGCATGAGGCGGGTGCGCAGGACGGCGCGGTACCAGTCCCACACAGCGGCGCGGCGGGCCGGGCTTTCGGCCTCCTGACGGTCCTTGACGGGATCATCCACGATCGCGAGATCGGCCCCCTTGCCTGTCAGCCCGCCGCCGAGGCCCATGCTGGCGTAAAGACCGCCCTGCCCTGTGTGCCATGCGTCCTTCGCGCTGCTGTCTGCTGCCAGCGTGACGGTGGGAAACAGGGAACTGAAGCGGCGGGAAGCAACAAGGTTACGGACATCCCGCCCGAAATCCTGCGCCAGAGAGGCCCCATAGGACGCGCAGACAACCTGCTTTTTGGGATTGCGCCCGAGATACCATGCGGGAAAACGCTTGCTGGTTAACTCGGATTTTCCATGCCGGGGCGGCATGAACACCATGAGGCGGGTGATGCTGCCGCGTTCGACCGCGTTCAGTTTTTCACACAGCAGATGGTGATGCGCGCCGGGTTTGTAGTTCGGCATGGTGTAGCGCGTGAAATCCAGAAGGCCATCCCGTGCGGCGGCACGCCGGGCGAGTTCAGTCCGGGCAGCCTGCTGCGCCTGTTTGCGCAAGTGTGCTGAGTTCATCATCCGAAAACTCCTCAACGCCACGGCGGACAACCGCATTCATGGACAGGCCGGCCAGTTTGGGATGCAGGTAGGGGGCGGCCACTTTGGCGGCGTCAAACTGCCGGTCTGTAATGGTTTCATCCCCCAGCATGACGCGGGTGAAAATATCCAGCGGGGTGATGGGCGTGGATTTTCTGGGGCGTCGTTTTGGTGAGGCTGGTTTTTCTGACATGATCTTTCAGAAAAAATGCAGGGCACGCGGGGAGCGGGGCTCCGGGCGCGGCGGAGGCAGGGAGAGTGCACCCCGGCAGGACGGGGCATTTTTGGGAAGACGTGGTGCGAAGCGGTCTTCCTGCTGGCGGTGGTGGAGTTCCGTGGTCAGCGCCAGAACAAGCCGCTCTGTAAAGCACGCGCCGAGCTGGCCGCGATAGGTCAGCCCGTAAGTGGACGCCCGCAGGACGGGACGGCAGCGGATGCGCGTGCCATCCGGGCAACCGGCTTGCAGGGCTTCCGCCCAGGGGAGCGGGAGGTCTGCCCGGTGGTGGTTTTCGGTTTGCGCGAGGATGGGGCAGAAAACCAGCGCGGCCTCCTGTCTGGCAACCAGAACCCACCATGTGGCGGCCGAGCAGAACACGGCCCCCGTGCGCAGGCACGCAGACGGGCATGAGCGCGCCATGAAAACTCCTGATATTTTGAGAAATTTTTCATCACGCCTTGAGCCGCCCCGGGAGAAAACCCCGCTGGCGAGACTGTTGCGATGATGCCCAAGGAGTAAGAGTGACCACGCGCGCCGACAAGGGTTTTTTGACCGGTTGCAAAAACGGAAAAAAGCGCAGATTGGGGGCTGTGAAGAGGGCTTTAGAGGAGAGAACGCGTTTCTGGTTCTGGTAAAACCTGTTGGAAAGCGTCTCTGATAAGCTGGCGCATCCAGAGAGTATCGGCCGTGCGTTGCCAGAGAAGGGAGACGGTATAGGACGGCAGGGGGATGGGGGCCGCGCAGACGGTCAGGCCGGAGATGGCGGCGAGGCTCCGGGCGGCATGCACCGGGAGTGTGGAGACAGCGCGGGTGCCTGTGAGAAAGGGTGGCAGGGATGAAAAATGCGTCAGGGCTGACTGAACCCGACGGGTACGACGGAGTTTTTTCAAAACGTGGTCCACAATCCCGTCCCGCCCTGAGAACGACACCAGAATATGCGGGAGTGCGAGATAATCCTCCAGACTGAGGGGAATTGGGACGTGACAGGCCCGCTGGTCCAGCAGGCAGGCATAGGCGGACTGGCCGATCTCCTGCTGCTGAAGGGCGGATGGCTGCGCGGGCTGGGCGATAACGGCAAAATCGATTTCTCCCGCTTCAAACAAAGCTTCGACACGGTGCCGGTTGGCCTGCCTGAATGTGACGGTAATGCCGGGGGCCTCCTGCGCCAGACGCCGTGCAATCAGCGGGCCTGCGGCAATCTGGAAATCATCTGACATACCAAGAGAAAAATGCTGGCGGCTGGTTGCGGGGTCAAACGCTGTCCGGGCGGAAAATGCGGAATGGATCAGCATGGCGCCGCTCTGCATCGGCTCGGCCATGGCAAGGGCGCGCTGGGTGGGCTGCATGCCCTCCCGCGTGCGGACAAACAGAGGGTCTCCCGCAGCCTCACGCAGGCGCGCCAGCGCAGCGCTGACGGCTGACTGGCTGAGCGACAGACGCCGGGCGGCTTTTGACACGCTGCGCTCTTCCCACAAAGCAAGAAAGACGGTGGCCAGATTGAAATCGAGGCGGGGCATATCGACCGTGGTGATTTTGATTATCCAAACAATCAATTTGCCTGATATGGGGAGAAAGTCCACTCTTCTGCTCTCCCCCACCGTTACGATCATCATGAGAGATCCGGACATGAGCCAGCGTCGTGTTGCTGTTATACAGGCAGGAACCACCCTTTTTGACACGCCCCGCACACTGGACCGCATGGAGGCCCTGTGCGAGACCGCGGCAGCGCAGGGTGTTGAGCTTGCCGTTTTTCCGGAAGCCTATATTGGCGGGTATCCGAAGGGGCTGAGCTTTGGGGCAGTTCTGGGAAGCCGTTTTCCGGAAGGACGTGAAGATTACCTGCGGTACTGGAAATCGGCCATTACCGTGCCCGGCCCTGAGACGGCGCGGATTGGCGGCTTTGCCGCGAAGATGAAAGCGCATCTGGTGGTCGGGGTGATTGAGCGTGAGGGTGCCACACTGTACTGCACGGCCCTGTTTTTTGGGCAGGACGGCGCTCTTCTTGGCAAGCACCGCAAGCTGATGCCAACCGGGACGGAACGGCTGGTGTGGGGACAGGGCGATGGGTCCACCCTGCCGGTTTTTGAGACGGACATCGGGCGGATAGGCGCTGCGATCTGCTGGGAAAACTATATGCCTGCGCTGCGCCAGAGCCTGTATGCGCAAGGCATTAGCCTCTGGTGTGCGCCAACGGTGGATGAACGCGCTATCTGGCAGGTTTCCATGCGGCATATTGCGTATGAAGGCCGGACTTTTGTGCTGAGCGCCTGCCAGTATATGACGCGGGCGGACGCGCCGGAGCAATATGACTGCCATCAGGGCAACAACCCGGATACTGTGCTGATCCGGGGTGGCAGCGTGATTGTTGATCCGTTTGGGGAGATTATTGCTGGCCCGGTTTATGACCGGGAAGCCGTTCTGACGGCGGATATTGATCTGGATGATGTGGTCCGGGGGAAATATGATCTGGATGTTGCGGGCCATTATGCCCGCCCGGATGTGTTCAGTTTACGGGTGAATGATGCGCCTCAGCGGCCTGTTGCTTTTTCCGGGCCGGACTGTGCGCCGCAGGGGCGTGACGAAGAGGGGGAATAACGTCTTTTTTCTTCTTTGAAAAAAGAGGACCTGAATGAACTCCCTCCCCGGCTGTGTGTTTTAAAGGGATGCAGGACGATTTTTCTTGCGTCCCGATATTTTGTGACCTGAAATTCCTTTTATGCGGCTCCGGTGCAGGTCTGTAACCGTGTGCCTGACAACAGGGATAACCACACAATGACACGTACGAGCCGCTATCTTCTCGGGTTGGGGGTTGTTCTGGCCGTGATTGGCGCAGGGACCTACAAATTTGTTCTGAGGCCGGAAACGGCCCAGCTCTCTGTTTCCGCGGGCACAGGGCCGCACCCCAAGCTGCCGCCGCCGAACAAAACTCTGATGCCGACCGTCAATATCGCCCGCCCGATTGGCTGGAAGGCAGGAGAAACGCCCCATGCCTCTGAAGGGCTGGCCGTGAAGGCCTTTGCCAGCGGGCTGAACCACCCGCGCTGGCTTTATACCTTGCCGAACGGCGATGTTCTGGTGGCTGAAACCAACTCCCCCGGGACAGACAAAGAAAATTTGAAAAACCGGATTGCCCGCACCATTCAGGGGCTTGTGGGGGCAGATGTGCCCAGCCCGAACCGGATCCTGCTGTTGCGGGACGCGGATGGTGACGGGGTGGCTGAGGAGCAGAGCGTCTTTCTGGACCATCTACAGTCCCCCTTTGGCATGGCGCTGGTGGGCGACACGTTTTATGTTGCGAATGCTGATTCTGTCTGGCGTTTTCCGTATCAGGCCGGTGAGAAATCCATTACCTCCGCCGGGGAAAAAGTGGTTGATCTGCCCTCCGGCTATAATCATCACTGGACGAAAAACATTCTGGCCAGCCCGGATGGGCAGACCCTGTATGTGAGCATTGGCTCCAACAGCAATGTGGCCGAAAATGGCCTGCAGGCGGAAGAAGGCCGCGCCCGCATTGACAAACTTGATGTGAAAACCGGCAGTTTAACGCCCTTTGCGACCGGGCTGCGCAACCCGAACGGCATGGCGTGGGAGCCTCAGTCCGGCGCTTTGTGGGCGGTTGTGAATGAGCGGGATGAAATTGGCAGTGATCTGGTGCCGGATTACCTGACATCCGTCAAAGACGGGGCGTTTTATGGCTGGCCCTATAGCTACTATGGCGGGCATGTGGATCAGCGCGTCAGCCCGCAGAACCCGGAACTGGTGGCCTCTGCCATTGCGCCGGATTATGCGCTTGGTCCGCATACTGCAAGCCTTGGCCTGATCTTTACGCAGGAGAGCACATTGCCCGCCGTCTGGCGGAATGGCGCGCTGATTGCGCAGCATGGCTCATGGAACCGCCGCCCCAAGAGCGGATATAAGGTGATTTTTGTGCCGTTCCTGAATGGTCACCCCTCGGGCGCGCCGATTGATGTGCTGACGGGTTTTCTGACGCCGGATGAAGACCAGACGCACGGTCGGCCTGTGGGGATGGCTCTGGACAAGACAGGCGCTGTGCTGGTGGCGGATGATGTGGGCAATGTGATCTGGCGGGTTTCTGGCAAGCAGCCTGACGGTAGGGCTCCGGCGGATGGCAGTACTCCGGCACAGGGTGAGTGAGGATGAAAAGGCCCTTAACCAGCATGATGCTTGGCACCGCACTGATGGCGGTGCCTGTTTCCAGCTTTGCACAACATATGAATGCGCCAGACGCCCCCTGCCGATCCGTTGGGCCAGAAAGCCTTTTTACAAACTGCCTTTCTGACGCAGCGCGGCAGGCGGATGCGCGGCTTGCGCAGGCGGAGAAGCGTATTCGGGACACTCTTCCTGCTGCCTCTCTGGACGATTTTCAGCACGCGGAACAGGACTGGGACCGCTATAAAAACAGACTCTGTGATGCTGAATATCACCTTTATGATGGTGCCTCAGGCGGCCCGGCAGCGCATTTTGGCTGTCTGGAAGCCCTGACACGGCACCATCAGGGTGAACTGGAGACAGTGTATGGTCGGTTTATGGAACGGGAAAAATAGGCCGTGACGGGTTTTGGCTTTGTACTACGCGGCGTTTTTCTGTTCCTCATGATCTGCATGATGGCACCCGGCTCTTCTTATGCAGAGGGGAATCCCCCGGCCACGCAGGATCTGGGAATGAGTGGCACGATCGGGGAAGACCCGATTACGATGATTATCACTCTTGAAAACCGGACGCATCCGACAAAGGCGCATTATTCCTCTGCCTCCGGGCAAAAAATTATTCCTCTGACTGTGCAGGTTGCAGGCAATCATGTTGTTTTATCCGGGCAGGATAAAGAGGTTTTCAGGCTCCATTTTGTAGCCGGTAGCCGGGAGAAGGCAGATCCTCTCAGTTTTTACACTGCGTCCGGGATGCAGGGGATGTGGTCTGACGGGACAAAGACGCTGCCGGTTTCCCTACAGTTTATTTTAAGCAGAGATCATTTGACGGACTGCATTTTTTATCCGCATCACCTGCCGGATGATAAGCCCGTTCCTGCTGAGAAGCGGTGTGAGCAGGACGCGGATATGGCGGCTCTCCGCCAGTGCATCCATAGTCCTTATACGTCTGATGATGCTGTAGAAAGCTGTATCGAGACACGCTTAAGACCTGCCACCCTGACCAGCGCACGACAAATCTCTGTGTTTCCGATATCACTGTTTATCTTGATCGCGCGATCAGGCAGCGTCTGGTGTCGCGCACGCCGCATGGCCTTACGGAGCAGTCCTATGCGCTCTGGCTGAAGCAGGTGACGCAAAGCTGCCTGGACACATCGGGTTTCAGCCCTGAAGGCACTGGATTTTCCGCGGATATCGGCTTTTGCGTCACTGCGGAAAAGCTGCGGCTGTTACAGAACGCGCTCCAGCCGATGCCACAAAGGATCCGTTCAGAACGGCCACGGCACTAAAAAGGCCGCGACCTGAGACCTGAAGCAGAAAAGAGGATCAGGCGGCAATCGCGTCATACAGTCTGACGCCAGAGAGGCGGGAGAGGGTCTGGCGGTAGGCCTCAACGGCGGGCGGGTAGACGATACCGCGAATGAGCGAGAGGCTGTGCAGGTGCGCAAACAGATGGAGATCATCTGTGGAGAGGGTGCCGTTGACTGCCTCCGGGCTGCGGATAAAGGGGGCCAGCATCTCCAGCATTTTATTCAGGGTGCCGATTTCTGCCGTGCTGTCTTTCAGGATTTCAAAAAACGGGCCGGTTGAGGCTTCTTTCTTCGTCACGAAATAGGCGCGGGCCGCGGTTGTGGCGAATTCCGGCAGCGGCGCACAGGCGGCACGCGGCAGGAACAGGCGATAGACCGCGCTGCTGGTGGCGCTGATCCATTCCGTAATGGTCGGGTTGGGCGTGCCGGTAAGGATGGGGGTGCCCTGCTGGTCAATATGGGTGACGATATCCATGCTTTCCGGCATGAACCGGCCCTCTTCTTCCAGAATGGGCAGGGATTTGCGGCCGACCATGCCGATTGGCCCGGCTTCATCATCATTCAGCAGGATGATGCGCTCGAAGGGGAGGTTTTTCAGGCCGAAGATCATCTCTGCTTTCACGCAGAACGGGCAGTGATCATAGATATAGAGTTTCCGGGTCATGCTGCGCGGCTCCTTGCTGATGCGGGACTGGTCTCCCCTGCCCTGTTCTGAAATACCCCTGCGCGTCAAGCCTCTTCTGTGGCGGCTGTGGTCTGCGCGGGGCTGTGTTTTGCGGTGCGGGCGGCTTTGGCGGCCTTACGGGCGGCCTCCTCCCGCGCGGCGAGCTGTTCCAGCAACAAGGCGCACTGGGCGGCAATTTTTCCGCTGGGAAGACCCGGCTGAAATGGTGGGGAACAGGGCCTCGCCCATGGCACGAAACGAGAGTTCATCCACCAGCAGCATCCGCAGGCGCTGGTGCGCGCACAGGCCCAACGCCTCCCGCACGTCCGTCACGCGGGCCATCGCGCGGGCGCGGACCAGTTGCCATGACACAGCATCATGCCGGGTGAGCGTGCCGGGGCGACGCTGGTCTGAAAACTCCACATAATCGCAGTAGCCAAACACATAGTCCCGATACCAGCGTTCCGCGGCATCGGCGGCGGGCTGCGTAATGTCCCCGGCCTGAAGCAGAGCCTGCACGGTGCGCAGGACACGGGCGGGAGCTGTGCCGACAAATTCCGAGCGGGCGCGACGTTCGGGCGTGGGGCCGTTTTCAGGGGTGAGGTTTGGGACGGGGGTGCGTGTGGCGCGGCGGTTTTTGGGGCTGGGTTTTGCCATGGGACGTCCTTTGGTGGTGGGGGGTGGA
>NZ_BAJW01000022.1 GCF_000613905.1 Acetobacter persici JCM 25330 | reverse complement strand
CTGGCGTGGTCCGCTGCGCTCTGGCCCGCGGGTAAGGACCGAGGCTGGCGCGGTATCCTCTGCACTGGATGGCATGGAGACATCGGCCGGTGCTGCCACTCGCACGCTGAGGGAGGGCGCAGCCGGTGCGGTGGAGGCGTTTGACACGCTGGGCACCCGTGCGGCCTCCCGTGTAGCCGCTCTGACCGCAGAGCTGACGCGCCTGAGCAGCTTGCAGGAAAACCTGCGGGATCAGGCCCAGAAAGCCATGGCTGGTGGCCTTGATACCTCTACACTGACGCAGGATCTGGCGCAGATTGATGCCCAGATCCAGCGCACGTCTGCGGACCTCACGGAGCAGCAGAGCCGGGTGCGTCAACTTAAGGCCGCACAGGATGCCCTGAATGCGTCTGAAGCCAGCGCTCCGGGTGTGGCAGGCAGTTCCTCTGCAGCTTCCGTATCTGCCCCGTCTGTCTCGTCCACAGACCCGCAGGCGCAGGCTATGCAGGCAGATCTGGCTGCCATCAAAAATGCGGCCAGGCTGACTGCTGGCGAAATGGCGGACCTGGAACGCGCTGAAGCCTCTGCCTTTACGGGCTTGCAGGCGGGTGCCGACCGGAGCAATCAGGCCTTTCTGCGGCTTGGTCGGTCAGGAAGCCAGCTGGCCAAGGTCATGCTTCAGCTTTCGGCTGCGGAAACACGGCTGGATGATCTGAGAGCGCAGGCCGATGCAATTCCTGACAGCCAGATGGATAGCGCCGTCAAAAGTGCCGTCATTCAGGATGCCGAAAAGCAGGTTGCTGCCTATCAGGCCCAGAAAGCAGCTTTGCTTGAAACCGCACGGGCCCATGACACCCTGACGGATTCTGAAAGCCGTGGCGGTAGTCTTGCCAAGCTGGAATCCTATCAGGTCGGCCAGTTGGCGGATGAGGTCCATAAATTTTTCGACCAGATCATGGCCGGTGGCAGTGCCATGCAGGCAGCCTTTTACCAGGTGCCGAACATGGTGCAGGTCATGGGTGGGTTTGGTGCGTCTGTCTCCCGCGTCAGCTCATTCATTTTTGGCCCGGCGGGTCTGGTTGCTGCAAGCGCTGCCGGTGGTCTGGCGCTGTTTGAAATGGGAAAATATGCCGAAAGTGAATCGGAAAAACTGGCAAAGCTGAGCCAGCAGCTCCGGGCCACGCGGACGGATGCGGTTGCTATGGCCAGCACCATTACCTCTGCGTCCAAAGATCTGGGCAGTCAGCCCGGCTGGACGGATGATACTGCCCGCACGGCCGCCACTAGCATCGGCAGCACCTATAATTTCAACGGCACGTCAGCCGATATCCAGTCCATTGCGGGTATGGCGCGGGATATCGGCGCCGTATTTGGCTCGCTGGAAGATGGGCTGAAGGCGGTTAAAACCGCCATGGAAGATCCGGCCGCCGAGATCGAGGCGCTGTATAAGCAGCACCTGCCCGGTGTGGATCAGGCGCTGGTGGAGCAGGTTAAAAACCTGCAGGCCGCCGGGCGGCAGGGTGACGCTTATGCGCTGGTGATGGACAAGCTGACCGCTGCTACCAAAGGGGCATATGAGGACAGCCTGACGCCGTTCCAGCGCGCGATGGAAAACCTCAGGAAAGCTGCTGATCCTGCCACGGATAAAATCAAAGACCTGTCTCTGGCCATTGGTCAGTATCTGGTTGAGGGCGTTACGGATCTGCTTAATCTCACGCAAGGCAAGTATGCTCAGGGTGATTTTAAATATGCCGCGGGCACAGCGCCGGCTGCGGAAGGGGATTTCTGACCTGACTGCGCTGGTCAAAAAACTCAGCACTACACGGGCTGTCGTCAACGGGGGCCTGACCATTCTGGGGAGCGCGCTTGGCAGCGGGATTGTGACGGCCCTGCATAGTCTGGGGCACTGAAAACCTAAAACACTCGCCCACCCACTGCCGCGCATGACGCGGCCTTTTTTATATCTGGAAAATTGAATGGATGATCCGATCCTTATCGCGGCTAGTCTGGCGCGACGGTTTGAGGGGCTATGCCTGCGGCCTTACGTCTGCCCGGCCGGTTACTGGACCATTGGCTACGGCAGCCGCTGGCTGGCCAACGGGGCCGCCGTCTGTGGCCGCACAGCCCCCATTACGGCGGCTGAGGCAGACAATCTGCTTCTGGCGGCGCTCCATGCGCTCCAGCCCGAAATCCGCAATCTTGCGTGTGTGAGCCTGACCACCGGACAGGAGGCGGCCCTGCTGGATTTTGCGTTCAATCTGGGGTTGTCGGCGCTGGCCGGGTCCACCCTGTTGCGGCTGCTGAATGCAGGGCAGGGGGCTGTGGCCCGGAACCAGCTCCTGCTCTGGAACCACATGCACAAAGACGGCGAACTGGTCACCTCTCCGGGCCTGACCCGGCGGCGGCATGCTGAATGGCTGGTGTGGGCCGGTCTGCCTGTGCCCTGACGCCATCAACTCTCTACTGAAAAAGGAAATGCCATGGACTGGCAATCTCTTCTGGCATCGGTTCTGCCGATGCTGCCCGCGCAGTATGCGGGCGACCTTGTGACTGTTGGCACCTTTCTGGTGGCGCTGTGTGCGCTGCTGGCCCGGTTCTGGCCGCGTCCGGCCGACGGTTCCCGCTGGATGAAGCTGTATGCGCTGGTCAACAGCGTGGCGCAGAACAAGGGCCACGCGACCAACGCTTCCGATTCTGACGGCAAGCCTGCCTGATCTTCCAGCCTGTAAGGGCCGTGATAATAGCACGATCCTTTCTCATGCCGCCCTCTGAGGCGGCTTTTTTATTCGGATATAACCATGACCAAGAAGCTTTCTTTCCTGCGGCACAAAGCCGCTGCCCTAGCACTTGCGCTGCTCCTGCCGCTGGCTCTGACCGCGTGTGGCACAGGCCAGACCGTGCAGCGCCAGCAGGCTGTTTATGGCCTCAGCCTCTCCTTCGCCGCAGCCGCCCAGCTTGCGGCGGCCTATGAGCAGAACCCGGCAGCAGATCCGGCCGTGGTGGCGAAGCTGAAGCCTGCCTTCCAGAAGGCCTATGAGCAGATCAAACCGCTGGATGAAGCCGCCCGTAAGGGCGACCCGCTGGGGGAGGCCGCTGTAGAAGCCGCACAGGATGCGCTGGACGCGGCGCGGACGCTTGTGCCTGCGTCCTGACACCACCCATCACCCAAACCGCAACACACCTAGGAAAACTGACCGATGAACTATACCCAGATTGCCATTTCCGCCGTGGAAGCCCTGATCCAGAATGGCCCGATGATTGTAGCCGACATTAAAGCGCTGCTGGCCCCGATTAAGGAAGGACGCGCTCCGACAGACGCCGAGTGGGAGCTTGCGGAGCAGAAGTTGGATAGGGCTAATACTTCCGTACAAATATAAAAAATAGAATATCTAAGGATGAGATAATAAATAAAATCTCGTCCTTAGATAAAATAAAATCATGAAGAAATATTATTATTTTTCTTCATCGGTAGGCAGCTTTGCTTTTGACAGGGCTTTCGCTTCTTTTTTTCCAATTTCAATTGTGGGACCATTCGGACCAAATGAAGCAGAACCCGTGAACGCAAGAAGCGCCTGTAAGGCTAGTGAAGCATCATTAACCTCGTTCGCTTTCTGTTTGTCCTCAAATAATCCCGTTATCATACCTTTAATTAATATTTCAGGAACATCTTTTCCGTATTCCTCTTGAACTTCGAGGATTGTCTCTATTGCCCAACTTGCACGAATCATATCAGCATTAAATCTCTCTACTTCTTCAGACCTTTTCACATCCTCTTTGTAGAAAGATTGCATCCAGCGTGCCGCAAAAACCAAGCTGGCAACTGCTATTGCTGATGATGCAACGCTTTTAAATATAAGATATTCATAGATCCAATTTATTTCTTTTGTAGAACCAGCCGCATAATTAAGAGAATTAATGCAAGATATCGTTATGTAAAAAGAAATAAATGCACAAAAAATTCTTACAATTACAATTCCCCATCTTATTATTCTGCTTTCCAAGGAAAGGTATTCTTTTCTCTTAGCAAGCTGCTCCGCATCGGTTACTTTCGAAAAAAGCTTTCTTCTTTCACTTTTATGACTTGCTTTGTCTAATTTATCTCTCTAATTCTAGTTCTTTTAATTTTTCATTATAAAATTTCTCTCTTTTTTGTTCTTTCTCATTAAATATTTTTTCTCTTTTTTCATTAGATATGGCGGAATCTTTTAGTTGTTGCTGGTAATCTGCCATAATACGCTGGTGAGCGTCTCTCATGCCAGATATTAAAGTAGCTATTTGGGAATTATCAGGAGGTAAATTGCTCGGGGTAATAATTGTATTTTTTGTTATTATTACTATAGAGTTAATAATTTTTTCTTCGTTCTCACAAAGCCAATTTTTGTTTGCATTTATAGCTTCTTGTGTATTATTAACACTTCCGCTTAAATAATACGTTTTTGTAAAAAATGAATTCACCCAAGGAGAAGCTTGAGTTGCAAAATTAAGAGGATTTCTTTGGAAATGAACTTCAAATACTTTTAATGATCTATTTTCCGTCTTAAATTTAAACGGCTCTTCTACAGATAAAGTGGCTTTTTGTATAATATATTCGCCGTAAAATTTTTTTTCATTTAATTCATTGATTTTTATATTTGGCCCTGATAGATATTCTACACTAACATTTTCACCAAAAATTTTTTTTATCTTATCAAATATATATATGAGCTTAGCATCATCTATCGTTGCTACTAAAATCTCCGGAGATATGTTTTCGTTTCCAGCCATTTTTTTCTCATAAAATTACGTTGTAACATTGGATAATATGTAATTTATATAAAGATCCATGTTAAGTATTTTATTTTTGAATAATTCAATTTATTAAATTAACTGTGAAATTCCCCTAGAACCTATGCATTCCCAAATAAACATAGAATGAAATTAGAAAATATTCATTCATGAGGCATATTTAGTCCAAGCCGAATGAGACGACGTACAGCTTCGGCTCTTGGGATACCCTCTTTTTCGGCCCATTCGTCCAATTCTCCAAGCAAGGGCTGCTGGATACGAGAGCGAACTTCTTCGCTTTCGACTGAAGGACGGCCTCTTTTTTTAATGCGCGTGTTTAATGTTGACATAAGTATTTAAATACGCGCATATAAAGCGGGCGGCAACAGGAAATCCAACCTTCCTGCTGCGCCCTAACCTCAAGCAGGGAGAGAACCCCATGCCCAAGGCTAATGCCTTATCTACCACACAACGCCGTTGTGTGCTTAGCGGAATCATGGCTGCACCCTTGCTGGCAGTCATGCCAGCCGCATCTGCTGCTCAGTTGGATGATGCACGGCTGTTTGCCAGTCACCAGCGGTTTCAGGCCGCGTATTCAGCTGTGCGCACAATGAGTAACCAGCCTGAGCCAGCTTGCAACGCGCCGGAAGCCGATGCTTACGAGGCCCGGTTTGATGCACTGGTGCTGGAAGAATGTGACCGCTTGGAAGAGCTGGCAGCCATTCCCGCCGTCACCCCGCAAGGCCAGCGCCTGAAGGCCGAAATTATTCTCGCACTTCTGCCGGAACACCTGAGCTATAGCGAAATGGACGGAGAGACGCAGCTTATCCTCTCACTGGCGCGGGATCTGGTGCGGGAGAAAGCAGCATGAGCGCCGTAATGCCATTTAGCTTTGAGGAGCATGCCGTGCGGGTGCTGACCCGTGAAGGTGAGCCGTGGTTTGTGTTGGCCGATGTGTGTGGTGTGTTGGGGGTGGCAAACAGTCGAGATGCAGCGACCCGACTAGATGATGATGAGAAAGCTGACGTCGGTATTACCGACACCAGCCTAAATGGCGTTACGCAACAGCGCCTTCTTACAACGGTCAACGAAAGCGGCCTCTACACCCTCATTCTCACCAGCCGAAAGGCCGAGGCCAAACGCTTTCGCAAGTGGGTCACGGCGGAAGTCCTGCCCTCCATCCGCAAAACCGGCAGCTACGCGCTGCCCACCAGTAAGGCGGAATGGTTCAGCCGCTTCGCCCGCGTGCTCTGCCTGTGGGATGCAGTAGGGGAGGCCGCCGCGTATCAGGAATGGCAGAACTGCGGCCTGCCGTTTCCCATGCCCCGCAAGCAGGGCGTGCGGATTCTGATGGAAGCCACGCTGGACATGCCGCTTCTGGACCCCGGCCCAGACCGGCCACCCTCAACAGCCAAAATCATCGCCTCCCGGCATAATGGCGCGTTGGGTGGCCGCCCGCGCAAATGGGAAACCCCAATAGAGGCCCGCCGCCGCAAACTGCATATGGTCGATTCAGAGGTTATCCCTGCACCGGACGGGCAGAACGCCACCGTTATCACCTACGCCACACACCCGGAGCAACAGGAGAGATTCACCGGCGTGTAAGGCAGGGCAGGGGGCTGAAACGCTTTTAGCGTGCTAGTTGAACCGGTCTTCCGGCGCGATGCTCCAATCCAACTGAGAAGCAATAAAATCAAGCGCAGATGAAATTTCTGATAGCAGCGAATCTAAATATTCGTTTAGGAAGGAACTCTCGTCGCTTCGCTTTATCACAATGCTTCTCGGTTGCTCTGGCAGAACAACGGTGCCGTACCAAAACCCATTGCTGTAACTCACTGACAGAGGTCGTTTTAAAATTATTGGCTCTTTCAACAGAAAAGAAACATTTAAACTCCCGGCACGAGCAAGAGTATCTGCTGCATGATCCAAAGAAATGCCAATATATAAATTTTCAATATCAAGATTTTCTCTAACGTGTTTTTTTATAGCATCAACCAAACGAACAACAAAACTGTCGAAATTCTGAATATCACTATCTGTAATAACACCAAGTCTTCTAGAATGCATTTTATGCCTCAACTGCAAATATATAATTTACAGAAAGTTAACACTTAACTGCCTGACTTAGCAAAATTATATCAATTTCAATATAGCGATCCTCACAGGGTGCGCCCAAGGCCACGTGCCGGTACATTTTTCTTTCAAGAAAAGGTGCATGCTCATGGAAAATGTAGATGTAATTATTAACAAACAAATAATAAAAATAGATATAATAATTAAATCTATCTTGGGAGATGATATCGATAATAATTTAGTAAAAATTTATAATACGGAGACAGATATCTGTCGTTCCAGAGAAAGATACAGATGTTATCTGATTGAGGCGTTCAACTATAACTCTCATTACACAGCTCTGATCGGGAACGAGGCAACAAAAACCTTGTTGAAAATCCTGAGAACTGAAGAGCGTCTGCATTTTTCAGATTTGTTCAGAGTGCTGGCATACTGCGCGGGAATGGCCGGTCTGAAACCAGCAGAAACAAAAGAGAGGAAGGCCCCAGGCAACATGCCCGTGCTGGAAAATGGACCTGAAGCCTGCATTGGTTATGCTTTGGCTGATCTGATTTATGACACAGGGGTAGGGGCGGCATTGCTTGATATCTATGATCCAGAGCCCCATGTCTGTGGCGCAAAAACCCTCCATATAGGAAGGTTTTTGGATCTTTGTCATACTAACGGCGGACTGAACACCACGCAGGTAAAAGAGGCTATGTTCATTTACCTGAACAACAATATCGCCCAGATTGCCCTATATGATACCCAGCCTTATGGCGCGGGCGACAGCGCCACAGGTCGTTTGAGTCTGTAACTTAAAGCGGGCTGAGGTCAGGTACAGGCGCACCGCGGCCTCAGATACCCCCAACTTCTCCGCCACCTTCAGTCCCATATGTCCATCAGCGTAAAGCGCCAGACACTGCTTTTCCCGAGAGGACAGGCTGGGTGTCGAGATCTCGTCGCGCAGGCCAGCTTGCCTGGCAAACCATTCGTGGACGTAGGTGCCTACCTGAGAAAAAAGCCGGGAGTAGTTGGCTTTATTCTCTATCAGATGTGTCTCCTGAGCAGTGATCGTCAGGATTCCCAGTTCACCTCTCAACCCTCGTAATGGCAATGTGATGCCGGAACTGGAAGGCTCGTGCTCCCGGAAGAGATTCATCACCTGCTTTTCTTTAGCCGATTTGCACCTCAGATCTTTCCAGCTCACGGGCAAAATGCTGTTGAAAGCCGCCTTTACCGCAGGGTCGTGCTGTACAAAATTCTTCTCATAGTAAAGTTTCTGCCACTCGGGACTATGAGTGCTGATAAATGAGTCCTCTGCTTTGATATTTGGGTGCTCTGAAAGAAATACATATGAAATATTCCGTATAGGGAACACTTCTTTGATCTTATCGAACGTGGATAAGAAATTTTCTTTTCGGGAGAAGCTCTCTATTTCTTGTAGAATGGAGCCATCCATCGAATATGGTTTGTTTTCTTCATGTTCCACACTCAGGTCTCCGTTCCGGTGCTTACCCGGCCTCATGAGTCGAGAAGCACCTTAACTGTGTTAACAGATATTTTAGGCGGACGGAGATGTTAGATTATAAAACACACTTCGAAAAGTCATTTAGGAACGAGCGGCGTGCTGCAGGGAATAACGCCGCGCTATGTCATGCATCCGGCGCTCTGATATCTCAGAGGTGCCGAGCGTAATCGGCGCACCATCATATTCTGAGGTCATGACAGGTGTCGGCGCCCAGCCGGACTTATTCAGGACACGCAGCATCGGATTGAAAAAAAACGCCGGTCACGATATCAATACCAGACCCAAGGCAAATTTCTGAGAGCCTGACAAAAAGCTCACCCGTGTATGCCAGACTGTCGCCTTTTTTGAACGTCGCGCAGTAGCGTGTGGCTTCCCAAATATTAGAGGCGTAGATATCCGGGCATCCGGGGAAAAATTTGTAAAATATGTCTCTGAGCATCGTCGGGCCGGTAGTGGGCAGCAGCCTCATTGACGTAACGTGTGACCCATCCGGCCTTTCAGCCACGATATAGAGCGGATTATGCTCCCGGTCGTAATCATCTTCCTCCCGCTCACGCTCGACCACCACATCCCAGTTCATGCGCTTATGGAAAATATTTGCACGAGCATGCACCATATTTTCATAAGACCGATAATTTCTCATTTTTTCTGAGTAAGTGAATACTTTCAACATGCTGGCTCTCCCTAAGTTGGCAGAGCTAGAAATCTTATTTTTTTAAGATTTTATAAATATATCGAAATCAATATAGAGTTTTATGGTTGTCTTTTGGCTCTCACACCCAAATATTTAAAAATTTAGACTATATACCTGAGACAATTTCCGGCAATCGCAACCCGTCTATGACGACCAATATGGTCCTGCTGCATATAGCAATAGCTTCAACACACGCATGACGTATCCAGAAGCCGAAGGTTCTCCAGACGGAAAAGCGCCTCAGAAACGGCAAAATCCTTGCACGGATTTTGCACGTGCAAGACGGCCCAAAAGGGGTGCAATCCGTGCAATTTTGACGAAATCTGAAAAAGGGAAGACAACCGGAAACCACGCAAAACCCGCAGAAAACTGCCGTTTATCGTGGTGGGTGCGACAGGGATTGAACCTGTGACCCCCGCCGTGTGAAGGCGATGCTCTACCGCTGAGCTACGCACCCGGTTTGTGGGGTTCCTATTACCCGAGCCCTGCGGGCTTGGCAAGCCGGGAAAAGAATTAATTTTCTCCGGCTGCCAGACTTTCCCGCTTCATCTCCAGCTCAAGCCATTTTTCTTCAGATTCAACGAGTTTCTCCTCAATCTTCTGAAGGTCAGCACTGTATTTCTGGAACAGTTTTGGATCGCGGCTGTAGAGACCGGAATCTGCCAGTCTGGTGCGCAGGGTTTCAGCCTCACGCTCCAGCTTTTCCATCTCTTTTGGAAGATTATCCAGTGCAAACTGGTCTTTATAACTCAGCTTTTTCGTGCTTGAGCGGTTCGTACCCGCTCCCTCTTTGGGCGGCGCAACACGCACAACAGGCTTTTCGGAAGACAGGGCTTCTTCCAAGGTGCCGTTTTTCTGGATCAGCATGTCACTGTAGCCACCGGCATAATCGGTCCAGATGCCGTCGCCGTCCGTGGTCAGGACAGAGGTTGCAACACGGTCCAGAAAATCACGATCATGGCTGACCAGAAGCACTGTGCCATCATAGCTTGCCAGCATTTCCTGAAGCAGGTCGAGCGTTTCCAGATCAAGATCGTTCGTCGGTTCATCCAGAACCAGAAGGTTAGAGGGCTGCGCCAGTGCGCAGGCCAGCATCAGCCTCCCGCGCTCTCCACCAGAGAGAACGCCAACAGGGGTCCGGGCCTGTTCCGGCTTGAAAAGGAAATCCTTCATATAGCCGATGACATGGCGCTTCTCGGTGCCAACCTGCACCATGTCGCCACCGCCGCCGGTCAGGGTGTCGGCAAGCGTTTTATCAGGGTCCAGGGTACGGCGCTGCTGGTCCAGTGTTACCATTGAAAGGGATGGGCCCAAAGCAATTGTGCCACTGTCCGGCTGATCCTGCCCGACCAGAAGACGCAACAAGGTCGTTTTGCCTGCGCCATTCGCGCCGACAATGGCAAGCCTGTCTCCGCGGAGCACGCGCAGGTCCAGATCCCGGACAATGCAGCGCTCCCCCCATGACTTGCTGATATTTTCTGCAACAGCAACAAGCCGGCTGGAGGTCGAGGCACTCTGTGCCGTGAGCGTGACGCTCCCCTGCACGCGCACGGCGTCCCGCCGGGTTGCCCGCAATGCCGCCAGTTCCCCTACACGGCGCACATTGCGCTTCCGGCGGGCTGTTACGCCATACCGCATCCAGTCTTCTTCCCGCGCGATCTGGCGGTCGAGTTTATGGGCGTCGCGCTCTTCCTGCTCAAGCACTTCTTCTCGCCATGCTTCAAAACGGCTGAAACCCTGATCAAGGCGCCGGGTCATCCCGCGATCCAGCCAGACAACTGAGCGGGAGAGGGTGGAAAGCAGCCGCCTGTCATGGCTGATAATAACCATGGCACAGTTCAGGCTGAGAAGTTCGCGCTCCAGCCACTCAATGGTGGGCATATCCAGATGGTTGGTCGGCTCATCCAGCAGCAGAATATCTGGCGCAGAGGCCAGTGCTCCGGCAATCGCACAGCGCCGCGCTTCCCCACCGGACACTGTGGCCGGATTTTCTTTTCCGGTTAGCCCAAGCGCATCCAGCATGGCCGCAGCGCGCCATTCTGAAGACGGGTCCGTAATCTGCGCCAGCACATAGTCCGCCGTTGTGGCGTAGCCAGAAAGATCCGGCTCCTGCGGCAGATAACGCAGACTGGCACCGGGCTGTAGAAACAGCGTCCCGGAATCAGGCTGAATAACGCCTGCTGCAATTTTCAGAAGGGTTGATTTGCCGGACCCGTTACGGCCGACCAGACAAAGCCTCTCTCCGGCTGATACGGAAAAACCTGCCTTATCAAGCAGAGGATTTCCACCAAGCGTGAGAGTAATGTCCTGAAGGAGAAGGAGAGGGGGAGCCATTCCCTGTTTCTGTGGCAGAGTGGGAGCGGGCGCAAGAGGCTATCTTACGCGACAGTTCCCTTTGAGCGGGCAAGAGCCTGATTGCTGACAGCCTGATAGGTCGCAACAGCGAGTGTGAGGGGTTCAAAAGGCTTGGTAATGACGAAGCTCGGCTCGGACGTCTCTCCCGTCAGCAGACGCTCAGGATATGCCGTAACGTAAATAACCGGGGCGGAATGGGTTTTGGTGATTTCCGCCACGGCGCGCATGCCATCCCCACCCGCACCAAGATTGATATCCGCCAGAATCAGACCCGGACGTGTTTCCTGCGCCAGACGAATAGCATCAGCCTGTGTATGAGCCACCCCGGCAATCCTGTGCCCGCATTGCAGAACAAGATCTTCAATATCCATGGCGATAATCGGCTCGTCCTCAATAATCAGGACGGATGTCTGAATACCGGTCTTTAAGTAGGCGTGCGCCTTTTCAAGCTCTTCAGAGGCGTCCTGAGCCGGGAGTTCGACAATTCTGGCCGCCATGTCGAGCGAGACTTCTTCCAGCGTCGTCAGCAGAAGAAGCTGGCGCTGTTTTACAGAAAGCCCATGCTCCGGGCCATCATTCTCAGGCTGCGCCGCGAAATGTCTGGAAATCGCCTGATAAAGCCTGCAAAGAGAAGGCAGGTCATCTGTGGGGCGACTTGTTGTGAGCGTCCGCAGACTTTCCGCAACAAGAAGATCTCCACGGGGCTGGCTCCCTGTCAGTGCACGGGCATAACGCCTGCCGTAGGGTAACGCCTGAATTAAAGCGCTGCGCAGCGACTCTGGCATGACAAGGCTCCTTCGCATGGAGTAGGGCTTATATAAAGCACGACCGTAACGATGACATGTGTCATTGTTTGCAGAAAAGGGGAAGTGTTCTGATTGGCAACCGACAACATTCTGACACTGTTGCCACGACATCGTTCTCTCGCACAGAGCTGTTAGCGTTAGTTCCGTCGCTGCGTGCATTTTCTCGTTTTCTGGCAAGAGATACCGCTCTGGCGGATGATCTGGTGCAGGAAACCCTCGTGCGTGCGCTTAGCAAGGCCGAGCAGTTTGAGCCCGGCACCAACCTGAGGGCGTGGCTTTTCTCCATTCTGAGAAATTTTTTTCTGGAGCAGACACGGCGGAACACGCGGGAAAAAGAAATCCTGAATGACTATGCCTCCAGCCCGGACAGAGTAACACAAAGCCGCTCCCCCACGCAGGAACGGGAGACCATCCGGGAACTGGATCACTTTTTGTGGACGCTCTCCCCCCTGCTACGTGAAGCGCTAGTGCTGATTGGCGCACAGGAAATGTCCTACGAGGATGCGGCCATGGTGTGCGGCGTGACGGTTGGCACGATGAAAGTACGCGTCTCCCGCGCACGGGCACAGCTTCAGGTCCTGCTGGAAGCCCCGGATGCGCCTGAAGAGCCTTCCGCCGCCTGCTAAAAAATGGCCGACGAATTTTTTTCAAAAAAGCATGTAACCTTTTCCTGCCGCCATTCATTCACCCTGCAAGATAAGCAAAAAGGCAGGGACAAAGATCATGACACCGTCATTCCACGATCAGGTTATCGCTATCCTCCCTAAACTGCGCGTTCAGGCTCTCGCTCTCACGCGCAATCGCGCAGCAGCGGAAGATCTGGTGCAGGACGCCGTTTGCAACGCTCTGGCCGCTCAGAACAGCTTTGCGCCGGGCACTAATTTTGCCGCATGGATGCATCGTATTCTGCGGAACCGCTTTATTTCCGATCTCCGCAAAAAGCGTGACACGACAGATATTGATGATATGCCCGCATCCTTTCTGGCGACCAACGCGCCTCATGAGGACCGGATTGTTCTGAAAGATCTGGATGCAGCCCTTGCACGGCTGCCAGACGACCAGCGGGAAGCTCTTGTTCTGGGTGTGCTCGAAGGAATGAGCTATCAGGAACTGGCTGAGGTTGCCGGATGCGCTGTCGGGACTGCCAAAAGTCGTGTATTCCGTGCAAGACGCCAGCTTGAAGCCTGGATGCTGGGTGAAGAGCATGTGGGGAATGAACGCCTTAAAGCGCAGGCCGCGACATTGCGCCGCAAGCTGAGCCAGCAAGGCAGCCAGGACTCTTCCAGAGCTGTCTGACAAAAAGATAATGTGGGCCTGACCCCACAGAGAGAAGTGGAAGAGACTGAGCGGGCTTGGGCATGTCAGATGATGATTTACGCGGACGATGTGACCTTACCATCCGGCCGGGTGTTACAATGCCGCCAGATGGGCAAGACCATGGATAAAAAGCCACGAGAAAAACCAGAGAAAACGTCTGATCAGGCGTTTGATCTCTGGTTGAAACGCGGGCTGCATCAGCTTTTTGATGACGTGGCGAATGAGCCATCCCTGAAGAATTGCTGAGGCTGATTGAAGAAGATCGCGGAGAATAACTCTGAGCAGCAGCGCAGGGGAGGGCGACGATGGTATTCACTCCGTTACGCCTTTCTCTCGCTGCTCTCCGGGTTCGGCCATATTTTCGCAACCACCAGCGCGCGGATGCGCGTGCTGATCTGCCTTTCGGGTATTCCCGTTCTGGCGGTCAGCACCATTCTGGCTCTCCATAATTATAACGAACTGATGGTTGGCAGCGCGCAGCGCGCAGCTATAGCCATTGCACGTCTTGATCTCCAGTTTCGCCATGATACGGACCGTCTGCGCAGCGCGCTTGAAACAATCGGCGGGATGGGACTGACCCCTGAGCAGATTGGTCACGCTCTCCGGCTGGCGGAGACCATGAGCGGCCAGCGTTATTGTTTTATGGGTGTGCTTGATAGTGACGGACGGGTAATCCAGACCATCACCCCGCCGGGCAGCAGTTGCCAGAATATGGGCATTACAGAGCCACCCCCCTCTTTTCAGGGAACGCTTTTGGAAGCTGTGCAGGAAGATGGAAATCCGGATTCCAAAGGGTCCTTCCTCCGCATTACCGTTCCGGCCATCTTTCTTTCAATTCCTGAAACCCGCGGCTATCTGGTTGGCATATTACAGCTTTCCCGAAAGGCCGCTTATCTGGCCAACAGTGCTGGCTGGCAGGCTTTCTCCGATGAAAGCAACCCCTTACAGGCCTGGCTGATCAACCAGGACGGATCTCTGTCTTCTGTCTGCACAGACTGCCGATGGGCTCCACCGGCGCCGGCTATGGTGCATCAGCTACAACGGAAACTTGATGCCAGCGAAGGGTCAATTGTTTCCATGCCCACGTCTGAGGGGGGATATGCTTTAGGGGCCATTGCGGGCGGAGCGGACATCCTAGTTGTCACGCAGCGAACACCGCGGGAGGCAGATGCCCTGCGGACTATGGTGCTGGAAATCTCGGCGCTGATGATTCTTCTAGTGGCTGGCCTGATCGGGGTCACACTGGCTGCAAATATCGTTCTGGTTATGCCCCTGCGCCGCCTGACCTATTCCGTGCAGAAATGGCAGATGGAGGGGGTATTTGATGCCCGCATTACCCGCTCTATGCCGCTGGAACTGCAACGCCTCGGGCAGGCTTTTACCCGTGCGACACGCAGACTGAGCCGACACGAGGCACGCCTGAACAAGGCCATGGCGCATCAGGAACTTCTGATGCGTGAAATTCATCATCGTGTAAAAAACAACCTCCAGATTGTAGCCTCGTTGCTCAATTTGCAGGCCAGCCGGATTTCTCACCCCGAAGTGAGAGCGGAATTTGCTCTTGCGCGCGACAGGGTCCGGGCCTTGGCGACCCTGCATAAAACACTCTACGCGGAAGACCGGCTTGATAGTCTGGACATGGCCAGCTTTCTGAGAGAACTGTGTGAACAGACGCTGCATGTGGCCGGAGAGGGAGAGACTGACCGGATTACCCTCAGAGTTGAATCGGATGATTTCCGGATGAGCCCGGATCAGGCCGTACCTCTGGCGCTGATCATGACCGAAATTGTCACAAACTCCATAAAATATGCTTTCCCGGACGGGCGACGCGGGACCATTTCGGTCGAACTCCGCCTGTTGGACGGCATTGTGACCCTCACAATCGCGGATAATGGAATCGGATGTGATTTTGAGGATGAGACACCGGGCGAACGGCAGGGGATTGGCAGAAAACTGATCCGCGGCTTTGCAAGGCAGCTTAACGCCCAGCTCTTCAGAAACGGGGAAAACGGGACCATCTATAGATTTGTGTTTCCGTTGATCAGCGAGTGAAAAAATCAATTTTTAACGAAAAAACAGATCAGGTCCCTCCACGCCGGTATGGGCGCTATGCTCTGCCCGCAGTAGGGAGCGGCGTCGTTAGGTGTTTGCGTGATCGCCCGTCCGGTATAAATGCCTGTCTATGAGTGGTGACAAAGCAGCGATACGCGGCTGGACGCGGACACAGTCGCGTCTGGGGCGTCAGGCAGCGCGGCCTGTTATAATTTTTGGGCTGCTATCCAGTCTGCTGGGTGTCGGGCAGGCATGGTGTGTGGCAACCGTTCTCGGGCACGCCTCATGGGCCTTGTTCCGGGGGTGCCTGCGTACAGCCTTCCTGTCTGGCCTGTTTTCGCTTTTGCCGGGCTAGCGCTCCTTCGTGCCCTTATTATGGCATTGAGCGACACATCTGCTGCAAAAGCCGGAATAGACGCCCGCCGCAGATTGCGCGGGGAGGTTCTGACCTCAATCCTGACAGGCGGCCCGGCGCTGCTCCGTAAGACTCATAGCGGAGAATTGGCGACGATTGCCGTAGATCGCGTGGAAGCACTGGATGGTTTTTTTGCCCGCTGGGTTCCGGCGTCCGCTCTTTGGATTGCTGCGCCAATCCTGATTTTGCTGCCTGTTGCGTTTATTCAGCCGCACGCTGCTCTGGTGCTCGGGCTGTGTGGCGCAACAGTCCCGCTTGGGCAGGCTGTGTTTGGTATTGGGGCCGCCGTTGCGTCCCGCAATCAGTTTCTGGCCATGACACGCCTTCAGGCCCGCTTTCTGGATCGCGTGAAGGGCATTGCCACCATTGTTCTGGCAGGCCGTGCCGAGGATGAAACGCAACGACTGGGGCAGGCCGCCGAAGAACTTCGGCAGCGCACCATGAAGATTCTTCGCGTGGCATTTCTTTCCTCCGCCTCCATTGACTGCGCCATGGTCGTCGCTCTGGTTCTGGTGGCTGTCATGGATGGCAGGCAGGCGATGTTGCTGCTTGCTAACGGTCAGTCTCCTGCTCTGACATACACGCTGACAAGCGGCCTGTTCGTTTTGCTGCTCATTCCGGAATTTTTTGCACCCCTGCGCGCGCTGGCTCTGGCGTATCAGGACCGTGCGCACGCACAGGGGGCAGCAACCGCCATTCTGGACCTGCCTGAAGCTCTGCCGCGCCCCTCACCAGACGGTGCCCGGACGGTCAATGCCTCAGGCGTCATGATTTCTCTCGAAGACGTCAGCTTCACTTGGGATCCGGCCCGCGGGCCTGCGCTGGACCATGTGAGCTTTACCGTGCCTGCCGGAGAAACGCTTATTCTCGCTGGTCCGTCTGGTTCCGGCAAATCGACCATCATGGAACTCCTGCTGGGCTTTATTCAGCCTGATAGCGGAAGCGTGCGCCTGAACGGAGCGCCGCTGGACAGCATTGTTCCGGATGCCTTGTCCCGGATGATTTCGTGGATCGGTCAGAAACCTGTTCTGTTTGCAGGCACGCTGAAAGAGAACATTCTGTTCGCCCGCCCTGATGCGGATGACGCTGATCTGATGGCTGCGGTCAAAGCCGCGGCAGTTGACCAGTTTCTGCCGTCTCTGCCGGATGGTCTGGAAACGCGGATTGGGGAAGGGGGCTTTGGCCTGTCCGGTGGGCAGGCGCAGCGGATTGCAATTGCACGCGCCTATCTGAAAAACGCCCCCATCCTGCTGCTGGATGAACCAACGGCCCATCTGGACCCCGCAACAGAAAAAAGCGTTTTTGAAAGCCTGCAACGTCTGGCCTTACGGCGGACTGTTGTACTCGCCACACATTCCGCCGCTGTGCATATGTTTAACGGTCGGCGTGTGGACCTTCATCTGGGGCGGGTTGTGACACGGCAGGGAGCCGCGTGAGATGAACATATCCGACCAGAAAGAAGCCAGTTCGCCCGCTCTGACTGATTGTCAGGCCGTTCTGCATATTCTGGGCCTCTGGCGCAGACAGGCTCCACGGTTGATTATTGGCGTCATGCTGGCTCTGATTGCCCTTTGTCTGGGCCTTGTGCTGATGCAGGCTTCAGGGCTCCGTCTAGCCAGCAGCGTTCTGGGGGAGGTGGTGATCACCACTGCCCTGTTGCGCTGGGTCGGCGGTGGCCGGGTTGTTCTGCGCTATGCAGAACGGCTTTTTGCGCATGATGCCATGTTCCGTGCGCTGGCTGACCTGCGTGTCTGGTTTTTCCATTCTCTGGCACAGGGTGCGGCTGCGGGCTTAGGGTTCCGTCGGGCGGGCGATATGCTCTCTCGCCTTGTGTCAGACATTGGGACGCTGGATGGACTGTATCTGCGTATTTTTGTTCCCTTTGCCTGTGCATGCCTGACACTGCCCATTCTGGTCGTTCAACTGGGCCGTCAGAGCATTGCACTGGGCGTGGCGGTAGGCCTGCTCTTTGCCTGTTCCGCGTTTGGCGTGCCTTACCTGATTGCCCGCTCCGGCCGGGCAGAAGGGGAGCGTCTGGGGAAAAACCTCGCGGCCCTGCGTATTGGCGTGCTGGATCTGGTTGGTGGCTTACGGGAAATCCGTGCTTTTGGTGCGGAAGGGCGTATTCTCTCGCATGTACAGGCGGATGATGCCGCTCTGCTCGCTGGCCAGATGCGGCTTGCGCGACGAGCCGCGTATGCCAACGCCTCCGCTTTTCTGTGTGGGCAGGCAGCAATCTTTCTGGTGCTTCTTGCTGCCGCCGGTCTGTTTGCTTTCCATCTTTCCCCGCTGGCCGTCGTCGGCAGCCTCTTCCTGACGGTTGCGTCTTTTGAGAGTGCCGCAACACTGACGCGGGCAGGCTTGCAGGCGGGCGTGATGGGCGCTGCGGCGCAGCGCGTGGTGGAAGTTGCAGCCCATACCCCGGACCGCAAACAAAGCGAGGCGCAGACTGAGGCTCCGGCCGGAACTGACATTCGTCTTGACGGTTTAAAGTTCCGCTGGGCTCCCGATCGCCCGCTCGTGTTTGATGGCTTGACTCTGGATATTCCCGCAGGCGCACGTATTGCCATCCTTGGCCCGTCAGGGGTTGGCAAATCCAGCCTTGCGGCGCTCCTGCTCAAGGCGGCCACGCCGGAAGCAGGCAGTATCACGCTTGGCGGAGAAGACATTTCCCATATCCGCGCTGATTCCCTGCGGCGACGCATGGCGTGGTTATCTCAGGCCACACATTTGTTTGACGACAGCATCCGGGCCAATCTGCTTCTTGGTCGCCCCGACGCGACAGAAAACGATCTGTGGAAAGCACTTGAAGAGGCTGCTGTAGCCGACGTGGTGAAGACGCTGCCGGACGGGCTGGACACATGGCTTGGTGAAGGCGGCATCAAGCTGTCTGGCGGGCAGGGGCGACGCATCGCACTCGCCCGTACCCTTCTGACGCAGGCTCCGATTCTGATTCTGGACGAGCCAGCCACTGGACTGGATGCGCAGACGGAGCAGGAGTTCCTTCGTACGCTCAATACCGTCACAGAAGGCCGTACTGTCATTCTGATCGCGCACCGGCTGACCGGCGTGGAAACTCTGGATCGGATCTGGCGTCTTTCGGGCGGTGTCGCGACGGCCGCTGCCGCCTGAGCCATAGATCATGAGCCAGAGCCTGAGCGGAGCACGAAAAAAGTTGGCGTCCGCACTGTTTTGCAGGCAGATTTAAAAAATTACTGTGAGCATTTTTTTTGCTCTATTGGAGATAAATATATGCGCCGTCTGCTGCCTCTTCTCGGCCTTTCCGTCCTCGCTGCGTGCGCGTCCCAGCCTGCACGCAAATATGTTGTCTTCTTTTCCAATCAGTCCGTGGAACTGAATGACACAGCCCGCAACGTCATTGCGGAAGCCGCGCGCAAAGCCCAGAACCATCCCGGCAGCATTGTGCAGGTTGAAGGCTACGCGGCCGCTGGCGGGGACCTGTCCGCCGATGCTCTGATCGCTATCCAGCGCGCGAAGCTGGTAGCGGAAACCCTGCATGAAGACGGTGTCTCTGGTGACCGCATTCGACAGACCCCCCGCGCACCAAGCAGCGGAGAAGGCATGACCGTGGGCGCGCGTCGCGTGGAAATTGAGCTGGTCAGCCCCTGATTTTCTATGAGTGAAACGCAGACCGACAGAATACCTCCGGCTCCTGCTCTGGTGCGGGATACCGGGGGACGCGACCGGTTTGTAGGAACCAGCCCGAAAGACGTCCTGCACGCCGTTTTTGGTTTTCCGGATTTTCGGAGCTTGCAGGGGCAGGCCGTCGCGTGCGTCATGAAGGGCCGTGACGCACTGGTCCTGATGCCAACAGGCGGCGGTAAAAGCATTTGTTATCAGGTGCCAGCTCTGTGCCGACCGGGGATGGGGCTGGTCATTTCTCCGCTGATTGCCCTGATGGATGATCAGGTCGCGGGATTGCGGCAGGTTGGCATCAACGCCGCCGCCCTTCATTCTGAACTGGACGGCGATGAAGCCGCAAAAATCCGGTCTGATCTGGCTGCCGGGCGCGTTGATCTGTTATATGTGTCGCCCGAACGGCTGCTTTCTCCCGGCACGCTGGAACGGCTGACACGGCAGCCTGTTTCCATTATTGCAATTGATGAAGCGCATTGTATTTCTGCGTGGGGCCATGAGTTCCGCCCGGAATATCGTGCGCTGGCGTCTCTCCCCAAACACTTTCCGAACGTCCCCCGGATTGCTCTGACTGCCACAGCGGATGAGCGCACCCGCGAAGATATTCTTACCGCACTGGACATGCCGGACGCTGAAGTTCTGGTCTCCAGCTTCCACCGTTCCAACCTCAATATCGCGGCTTTGCCCAAAGCCTCGGAAATGCGGCAACTCACGTCCGTTCTTGAACGGCACAGAGACGAAGCCTGCATTGTCTATTGTGGTAGCCGCGCCCGGACAGAGCGGATTGCTGCGGCGCTGCGGGATAAGGGCTGGACCGCTCTGGCGTTTCACGCAGGGCTTTCCCCGATTGAAAAACGAGCGGCTTTGCTGCGGTTCCGGTCTGGGGAGCCGATCGTTATTGTCGCCACCGTCGCGTTCGGGATGGGGATTGACCGGCCCGACGTTCGCGCGGTCATTCACCTTGATATGCCGGGCTCACCAGAGGCCTATTATCAGCAGATCGGGCGGGCAGGGCGGGATGGCCTGCCGTCTGAAACAGTGCTGCTCTATGGCGGGGAAGATATGGCGCGGGCGCGTTACTGGCTTGATCAGTCCAGCGCGCCGGACAGCGAAAAACGTATTATGCGCAGCCGTCTGGAAGCAATGATCGCGCTAACCGAGACAACTGGCTGCCGCACACGCGCTCTGCTACACTGTTTTGGGGAAACGCTGGAAGGCCCGTGTGGCCATTGCGATAACTGCCGTTATCCCGTTGTGACGTTTGACGGCACAGATGCGGCCAGAAAATTTCTCTCCACAGTCTATCGCACAGGACAGAAATTCGGCGCACTGCATGTCATTGCCGTTTTACGCGGCAAAACGAACGAGGCTGTTGAACGTAATCATCACGAGACCCTCTCTGTCTGGGGGATCGGGAAAGACAAGAGCGAACAGTTCTGGCGTGGGGTCGGGCGGCAGCTTATTGCGCGCGGCGCTTTGAGGAGTGAAGGGCAGTATAGCGGGCTCGCGCTTAATCAGGATGTCGCGCGGCCCATTCTGCGCGGAGAGGAGACTATCAGCCTGCGCGCGGATGCCACGCAGGAGCTGGAAAAAGCGGCTGGCCGGGTGCGCTCATCCGAAACGCTGGCTGACTTGCCGGAAGAGAAGCAGGCTCTCTTTGCGGCCCTGCGCCGCTGGCGACTGGATGAAGCACGGGAACAGGAAATTCCGCCTTATGTGATTTTCCATGATTCTGCCCTGCGCGACATCGCTCAGGAAACACCGACATCTCTTGCGGAACTCGGAGAAGTAAAAGGCGTTGGGCGCTCAAAGCTGGAACGTTATGGAGAAGCGGTTCTGGCGGTGCTGAAAACCGCGCAGGGAGTCTGACATGGCCTCCGTAGAGGAAAGACGCGCCTGATTCTGCAATTTGTGCAGCAGCAGGGGTATGTCGCCAATGAGGATCTGGCAAAAATCCTGCATGTGACCGTGCAGACCGTCCGGCGCGACGTCAACAGCATGGCGGCCGAAGGGATTGTGGCACGGCATCATGGGGGGGCCAGTGCCCTCACATTTGCAGAAAATATTGCCTATTCAGACCGCCAGATTCTGAACCTCTCCCAGAAAGACGCCATTGGGGAACGGGCTGCGGCAGCCATTCCGGATGGCGCATCTCTGTTTATCAATATCGGCACGACGACTGAAGCCTTCGCCCGCTCTCTGAGGACGCACAGAGCGTTGCGGGTCATTACCAATAATATTCACGTCGCGACTTTGCTGACCCCGGCACCAGAATGTAGCCTTGTGATTACAGGCGGTACCGTCAGACTGCGGGATGGCGGGATCGTGGGGCCAGCCGCTGCTGCGATGATCGAGCAGTATCGCGCCGATTTTGGGGTAATCGGCATTAGCGGCATTGATGAAGACGGCACATTGCTTGATTTTGATGTGGATGAAATTGCTGCGGCGCAGGCGATTATCCGGAACTCACGCACCGTATTCCTGCTGGCTGACCATACAAAATTTATGCGCAGACCCATGGCGCGGGTAGGGCATATTTCTGAAGTCAGCGCGTTCTATACGGATCAGGCGCCTCCTTCAGGCATCCGTACCATTCTGAAAGACGCGGGGGTCAGTTTGCACATCGCAAACGAAACAGAATTTTCGGAAAGGAAAACCAAAAAGAGCTTATGAGGCTGTTTTCGTCACATTAAAGCCATTGTTTTTGGTTTACGTTTTCGGATACGAATAAAGTCAGTGTTCCTTCTTGGTGTCATTGGAAGAAAAAATGTCAGATTCCGCTCCCTCTTCTGCACAGCCCTATGATCTCCTGATCGTCGGTGGTGGCGTTAACGGCGCAGGGATCGCGCGTGACGCAGTTGGCCGGGGCGCGTCGGTTCTGCTTGTCGAGCAGGACGATCTGGCAAGCTATACGTCCTCTTCCAGCACCAAGCTAATTCACGGCGGGCTGCGGTATCTGGAATATTATGAATTCCGGCTGGTGCGCGAAGCGCTGACGGAACGGGAGCGCCTTCTGGCCATGGCGCCGCATATTATGTGGCCCATGCGTTTTGTGCTGCCTCATTCCAAGCTGGTGCGTCCGGCATGGATGCTGCGCGCAGGCCTGTTCCTGTATGACCACCTTGCCTCCAACATGACGCTCCCCAAATCCCGCGCTGTTGATTTCCGCACCCATTCTTCCGGTCGCCCGCTTAAACCGGAATATACGAAAGGCTTCGTCTATTCAGACGGCTGGGTGCAGGATAGTCGCCTTGTCGTGCTGAATGCACTTGATGCGGCAGAGCGGGGTGCTGAAATCCGCACCCGGACGCGCCTGATCAAAGCGAACCGGGTCAATGGCCTGTGGGAAGCTGTTCTGGAAGACCGCGTCACCGGCAAAACCAGTGCGGTGCGTGCGCGTGCTCTGGTCAATGCAGCCGGACCATGGGTGGCCAGACTGTTGTCTGAAACCCTGAATATTCCCAATTCCAAATCCGTCCGTCTGGTGAAGGGCAGCCACATTATTGTCCCGCGCGTGTTTGAGGGGCCGCAGGCGTATATCTTCCAGAACCCCGACAAACGTATTTTGTTCGCCATCCCGTATGAACAGAATTACACGCTGATCGGCACCACGGATATTCCGTGGAAGGAAGCGCCCGGCACCGTTGGCATCGCCCCGGATGAAGTGAGCTATCTATGTGAAAGCGTAAACCGCTACTTCCAGACGCAGGTGCGGGAAAGCGATGTGGTCTGGAGCTATGCTGGCCTGCGTCCGCTTTATGACGATGCGTCGGCTAACGCTTCGGCCGTCACCCGTGATTATGTGCTTGATCTCGACACCACAGACGGCGCACCGCTGCTCTCCATCTTCGGCGGCAAGATCACCACATACCGCAAGCTCGCAGAACACTGCTCTGGAGAAACTGGCCCCCGTGCTGCCCGCGGTTGCAGGCGCAAGCTGGACCGCCAGCGAAGTTCTGCCCGGTGGTGACATCGGTGAGGGTGGTTTTGAAGGGGCACTGGCACGCCTGCGGCGGGCAGCGCCCTGGCTTTCAGAACAGCTTGCATGGCGTCTGATGCGCAACTATGGCAGTCGGGCTTACGAGATTCTCGGTGAATCCGGCTCCATGCAGGATATGGGCGAACTTCTGGGAGGCGATCTGACAACGCGTGAAGTTGATTACCTGATCACCAAAGAATGGGCCCGCGCACCGGAAGACGTGCTGTGGCGGCGCAGCAAGCTCGGCCTGCATCTGAACGAGGCCGAAAAAAGTGCAGTTGCCGACTATGTCAGGAAGAAGGTAGGCTGATTTTTTAACCACCAGACAACTCTTTCCAAATAAAAAAAATAAAAAGAGGAAAGTATGACAACCACCCAACGCGCCTTTCTTGGCGAACTGATCGCTGAATGCATCGCGGTCTTCATCATTATTGTTTTCGGGGATTCCGTAGCAGCGATGTATTCGCTCTACGACCCCAGCCCCTATAAAATGGCATACTGGGGCGTGTGCATTGTCTGGGGACTGGGCGTCACGGTGGCAATTTACGTCACCGGCGCTGTCTCCGGCACGCATGCCAACCCCGCAGTCACGCTGGCGCTGGCCTGTTACCGCGGATTTTCATGGAAAAAAGTGGTGCCTTACTGGGTCGCTCAGGTTCTGGGTGGTTTTCTGGGGGCCGTGATTGTTTACACGCTCTTTTCACCCGTTATTGAACATTATGCCGCCGTCAATCATCTGGACTGGCGGCATGACGGCGCAGCCGCTGGCGTCTTCTTCACGCATCCGGGCGATTTTGTAACCCCGATGCATGCGTTTGTTGATGAAGTCATTCTGACAGCAATGCTGCTGCTCGGGATTTTTGCGATAACGTGTGAATATAATACGCAGGCCCCGCAGGCCAATTCAGGCGCTCTGATTATTGGTCTGCTTGTGGCAACGATCGGCGCCTCTGCCGGTTATCTGGAGGCGTGGGCCATTAATCCGGCGCGCGATTTCGGGCCTCGCCTGTTCTGTTTCCTTGCCGGGTGGGGGGAAGCAGCCTTTCCTTCTCCCGGAAATTACTGGTGGGTGCCGGTTGCCGGGCCGCTTGTTGGCGGCGTCGTGGGAGCCGGGTTCTATCAGGGGGTTGTAAAACCCTTCATGCCAGCGATCGTCCGGGCACGGCAGCCTGACATTGCTCAAGATTAATTACTCCAGCAATAAGGATTCCGTGCGATGAGCAAGCAAGATTACGTATTGGCGATTGATCAGGGCACAACCTCTACACGCAGTATTGTGTTCGATCGAAATGCTCAGGAAATTTCAAGCGCTCGTCAGGAGTTCGCTCAACATTACCCTCAGGCGGGCTGGGTAGAACATTGTCCGGAAGATATCTGGAATGATGCCAAGCCACCGCAACGGCCGCACTGGAAAAAGCCGGTGGCACCAGCCGGATTGCCGGTATTGGCATCACGAACCAGCGCGAAACCATTGTGGTCTGGGACCGTGCGACCGGTAAGCCTATCCACCGCGCTATTGTCTGGCAGGATCGTCGTACGGCTTCTGTCTGCCAGAAATTGCGGGAAGAAGGCGCGGAAGCGCTTGTGCGGGAGCGTACTGGCCTCCTGCTTGACCCGTATTTTTCCGCAACGAAGCTGGCCTGGCTGCTGGATAATGTTGCAGATGCACGGTCACGGGCCGAAAAAGGTGAACTCGCATTCGGAACGATCGACTCCTTCCTGCTCTGGCGCCTGACCGGCGGCAAAGTGCATGCAACGGATATCACCAACGCAGCCCGCACGCTTCTGTTTGATATCCACAAGCAGAAATGGGACGAGGATCTGCTGCGTCTGTTCCGCATCCCTGCGGCTCTGCTTCCTGAAGTCAAAGATAACAGCACAATCTTTGGTGAGACGGATCCGGCTCTGTTTGGTCGCGCCATCCCGATCGCCGGTATGGCCGGGGACCAGCAGGCAGCCGTTGTCGGGCAGGCCTGTTTCTCTCAGGGCATGGCGAAAGCGACCTATGGCACAGGCTGCTTTGTGCTGCTGAACACCGGGGAAAAACCGGTTGCGTCCAAAAACCGGATGCTCACGACAATTGCCTATCGCATTAACGGGAAAACATCTTACGCGCTGGAAGGCTCCATCTTCGTCGCGGGTGCGGCCATCAAGTGGCTGCGGGATGGGCTGCACCTGATTACGCATGCTTCCCAGACTGATGATATGGCAACCCGCGTACCGCACAGCCACGGCGTGTATATGGTGCCGGGGTTTGTGGGGCTGGGCGCTCCGCACTGGGATCCGGATGCACGCGGCCTGATCTGCGGTCTGACTCTGGACGCAACAGCGGCGCATATCGCCCGCGCCGCTCTGGAATCCGTTGCCTATCAGACGCTGGATCTGGTGACAGCCATGACGCAGGATGGGGCAGGGACGACAGAAGCCCTGCGCGTTGATGGCGGGATGGCTGCTAATGACTGGTTCTGTCAGTTTCTGGCAGATATGTTGCAGGTTAATGTTGAGCGTCCGCGCAACATTGAAACAACTGCTCTGGGCGCAGGCTTCCTCGCCGGGCTGGCAACAGGTGTCTGGGAAGATGAGAAGACGCTGGCATCCGAATGGGCCAGAGGCGCGCTCTTCAAGCCCTCCATGGCGAATGAGCAGCGCAAGACGATGATTGCTGGCTGGCACAACGCCGTAAAGCGGACGCTAACCAACCCGAGCGCGGCCTAAACGCCGGAGCGCTTTTCTCGCCCGGTCTGGCCTTTCTAAAACGGGAGGCCAGCCGGGGAGAAAAATCCTTTTCTCAGTGCGTTGCCTGCGGCTGAGACAGCTTGATCTTTATGGTTTTGGACGAACCACCAAGGAAGCTGAAGGTAAAAGATACGTCCTGCCCCGCCTGAAGTGACGTGTCCGGGTCCAGACAGAGAAGATGATACCCTCCGTACGGAAAGACCAGCGTTGTGCGTGCGGGCAGGGAGAGATGCGTAAACAGGGACAAAGTGCCCGGTGTGCTTTCCTGATCAGAATGGTGCCCCACCAGCGTGCGACAGGCAGAAGAGCGGACATCGGTAATCAGATGCGCGTTGGCCCCATCGTTTCTTATGGTAAAATAAACACCGGCCATGCGGTTTTCTGCGTTGATGAGTTGCATGCTGGTGTCTGTAATGGTGATGTCTTTCTGGGCATCGTCCTGCCCCGGCAGAGATTTGTCAGGGTCCCTGTCTTCCGCAACAGCAGGGCCTGCAAGCATCAGGCCAGCCACCATGACAGCGACATAACCGGCACCAAAACGCATTTTCATCGCAACTCCAGTTTTTAATAACCCGTGACCGGTATAAGCTGGCCGGACAGAAGAACTTTGTTGCGGGCACTATACCGCATTATCGCACCAGAAGGCCAAGCTTGAAGAAAGCACAGGCTCTTTCTGTGCCAGAGCGAGAAAGGCTCACGTCACGATGCGCTGCCCTTTTTGTGGGAACCCTGATAGTCAGGTCAAGGATAGCCGCCCCAACGAGGAAGGCTCCGCCATCCGGCGCCGCCGGGCCTGCCTTTCCTGCGGCCAGCGTTTTACGACAGTTGAGCGTGTGCAGCTACGCGACCTGATTGTTGTAAAGGCTGACGGACGCCGCGCACCGTTTGAGCGCGAGAAGATTACGCGCTCAATCCGGATCGCCCTGCGCAAACGGCCCGTGCCTGAAAGCAGAATCGAACAGATTGTCACGGGGCTGGTGCGTCAGCTTGAAGCCGCAGGAGAGACGGAAGTACCCTCCGCGCGGATTGGAGAGCTGGCGATGGATGGGCTGCGGGAAGTTGATACTGTGGGCTATGTGCGCTTTGCCAGCGTCTACAGAGACTTTACGGAAGCGAGGGATTTTTCGGAAATTCTGACGTCCATGGATTCGTCTGAGCCTGATTCGCAGGAAAAGACTGGACCTCGTGGCATAAAAAAGTCATGAAACCCCGCTCCCTCATACGGGCAGGCAGGAGATAGGGATGACAGAGCTGCAGGATCACTCAGAACTTAAAGGCGCGCAACGGCCACGCACGGCGGCGCGCGTTGCAGCCATTCAGGCTCTTTTTCAGATTGAGCAGAACGAAGACAAGTCAGAAAGCGTTATTCAGCAGTTTCTGGTGCATCGTTTTGGCACCACGCTGGAGAATGACTCGTATGAAGAAGGCTACATCCCGGAGGCTGATACGCGCCTGTTCTGCACTATTGTCAGGCAGGCCGTGGCAGAACGTGGCCCCATCCTCGAACAGCTGACGCAGACGCTGCCGGCCACATGGCCCGTCGCGCGTCTGGACCTGTGCTGCGCGCTCTGTTTCTCGCAGCGCTTGGCGAAGCTCTTGAAGCCGAAGTGCCCGCACGTGTCCTGATTAACGAATATATGGATATCGCACACGGCTTCTTCTCAGGCGACGAACCCAAGCTGGTAAATGGCGTGCTGGATACCATCATGAAGCGCCTCACAAACGCTCCGGCTGATGATGAAAAAGAAGGTGGCACCGCTGACTGACCTGCCGCAGGAATTCAGCTTCATCCATCGGCATTTTGCCGGGCTTGCAGGCCCGGCAGCGCTGGGGCTGAAGGATGACGCGGCGGTGTTCACGCCTCCGGCAGGCAAAGAGCTTGTAATCGCCGCGGATGCCATGGTGGAAAACGTCCATTTTCTGCCAGACGACCCCCCGGAAACAATCGGGCGCAAGCTTCTGCGCTGCAACCTGTCCGACCTTGCCGCCATGGGAGCAACCCCTGAAGGATGGCTGCTCACGCTGGCCCGCCCTCCGGGCCTTGATGACGACTGGTTTGAAGCTTTTTGCGGCGGCCTGAAGGCTGATCAGGACTATTTTGGACTCAGCCTGCTTGGGGGAGACACAACCTCCACCCGCGGGCCTCTGGTGCTCTCTCTGACCATTCTTGGGTCTGTTATGCAGGGGCAGGCCATCAGGCGCAGCGGAGCGCGGGCAGGGGACGGGCTCTGGGTCACAGGAACAATTGGTGACGGTGCGCTGGGTCTGCGCGTCCTGCAAGACACACTCAGCGACCCGTCAGGCTATCTGGCAAGCCGCTACAGGCTCCCTCAGCCCCGTATAGCTGCCTCTCTATGGGCTTGCCTCGGCCGCCATGGATGTCTCAGACGGCCTCCTCCAGGATGCGGGGCACCTTGCGCGTGAGAACGGGCTGACTGCAATAATCACCGCCAGCATGGTACCACGCTCTGAGGCCGCACTGGCCTGCGGGCCGGAATGGCTAGAGACATGCCTCACGGGCGGCGATGATTACGAAATTTTGTTTGCTGTTCCGCCGGCCCATGAAGAGACGCTGGAACAGGCAGGGATGCTCGAAACGCCTCATGGCGCGGTTCCGGTCTCTCGGATTGGCCGCTTTGAGGAAGGCAATGCCGGTGTGACAGTGCTTGATGGTCAGGGAGAACGCCTGTCATTCGCGAAAGGCGGCTGGAGCCACCTTTAAGCGCCTGACTGTCAGGAAAGCAGCTTTTCATACATACGATGCCGCTTGTACGGCTCCGGCACAATCCGTTCAATCAGGTTGCGGATGGCCATATTGGTCTCCAGAACCCAGCCGAGCTCAATCGTACGATAGGGAAGTTCCCGCCCACGCTTCATCAGTTCATCAATCAGCAGACCGGGGATAATGGCGCTCAGAGCAGTCCCAGCCAGCTTTTTCTTCACACCCAGCAAAATCACACGGGCAGAATAGAAATCGTGCATGACCAGACGCGACGCCAGCTTGACCCAGCCGACCGGGGAAGGAGCGCCACCAAGGTCGCCATTCAGGTCAAAAATATTCGGGATCACCAATGCAATCGCGACAGGTTCACCCTTAAATTCAACCAGAACATACTGTTCTGGTCTCAGTACAGGTTTGAGCGCCTTGAGCAGGGATCGCATTTCAATTTCCGTGATGGGGACATTGCCCCATGTGCCTTCCCATGCGTCGTTATAAATCGAACGCAGGATATCCGTATCTTCATCAAGATGGTCTTTGCGTAGCCCCCGGACTGTAATACCGCCCAGTCTTTCCCGCAGATTGGTGGGAATCCGGTTCGCCTGCTCCGCAGCCAGACTGGTTTCCATCCGGTAAGACAACAGATCCATCGCTTTGGAAAAGCCAGCCTGCTCAATAGCTGGACCTAGCGTGGCCGGATGCCAGCCCGTCCCAATCATGGGCGGCTCCATCTGCCCTTCGATCATGGTGCCCGACTCACCATGAGGGTTCAGAGTCCAGGGTCCTCTTATCCGTTCAATGCCCTGCGCCTTCAGCCAAGCTGTGGCAGCCTCCAGCAGAGGTTTGACGCAGTCTGTCTCCAGAGCATCCAGCGCGCCGAAAAAGCCCGTTCTGGGGCCCGGTTGCTCAAGGGCAAGTGTATCAATCTGAGCGGATATTCGCCCGATGGGCTTCCCATCACGCCAGGCCAGAAAGTAACATGCGCTCCCATGACTGAAGAACGGCGACCGGCGCGGATGGAGCATATCTCTCTGCTCCATATCCAGCGGCGGAACATAGCTGGGCTGGTCGTTGTAAAGAAGGCGCGGAAGCTTGATAAAGAGCGAAAGCTGACGAGCGCCCGAGACGGCGGAAACGACGATCTGGTTCGGGGTAGTCATCGGTACTCCATCAAACTGGGCCTTGGAAACCGCAAGGTGATGCATCATTCCGACGGAATGGAAAAGGGGGAAGTGTGAACAAGGTCTCAACCAGCAGGCAGGAACTAAGGTCTGTACTGATTACAGGTGCGACCGGCGGCATCGGAATGGAGCTTGCAAAACGCTATGCCAGACCGGGCCGGATGCTCATACTCTGGGGGCGCAACAAACAACGGCTGGAGGAGATTGCAAAGCTGTGCTGCGCCCGTGGTGCTCAGGTTTCCCCGCGTCAGATTGATCTTTCCGATGGTGAAGCCGCTCTCGCCGCCCTGCGGGAAGATCAGGCAAATTATGGTCTTGATCTGATTATTCTTGGAGCAGGGCTCTCCGATATCAAATCCCCGGACCGGCAGACAGAGGACCCTGCCGCCGTTCTGAAGCTTGCGCTAGTCAATTATGCAACACCGGTAACGCTTGCCACAGCTGCCGCGCAGAGCATGGTCACGCAGGGATACGGTAAGATTGTGCTCATCGGATCGGTGGCCGGGTTTTATGAACTGCCGTTTGCGGCGTCCTATAGCAGTTCCAAGGCAGGACTTGCCTGTTTTGCTCAGGCTGCCAATCTGGCGTGGCGGCCCAAAAATATTCAGTTGACTCTTGTGGTGCCGGGTTTTGTGGACACCCCAATGAGCCAGAGACTGGAAGGTCCACGTCCGTTTCTGGTTTCAGCCGGGAGTGCTGCCCGCAAAATCATGAAAGCGGTTAAAATGGGCCAGGCTGAGCTTGTTTTCCCATGGCAGTTCCGCGTTTTACGGGTTGCCGAACGTCTGCTCCCATCCGTCCTGCGTCAATACATTCTGCAAAGTCTGGATGTTGGGCAAAAAAAACATGCGGGGGAACAGGGCTGAGCGCATAGGTACACGCTTATCCAGACGCGATCCTGAAGCAATTTTTCCCCTACAACTATTTCTGGAACGGAAAAACGCGACATTAGAGATCGGCTGGTAAAACATCTTTAAAAATCATGCAGACAATGACTTGACCAGAGCTGCGTTAAGAGAGATAAGACCCACACACCACACCGGGGTCCGGTGGCAGAATGGTGATGTAGCGGACTGCAAATCCGCGTACGTGGGTTCGATTCCCGCCCGGACCTCCAATTTAATCGCATCAAATTAAAATAGCGCATTTTATGAAGCGGCAATAAGATTTGTGGTGAATCGATTTTTAGAAATTGCTCTCCCACTTATTTTTATGTGCTCATAAAAAGATTGTCGGAATTAAAATTAGGCAATCCTTGAAAGCAACCAGAAGAACTTATCTTTGTAAGTGCATGGGGTCCGCTCAGAGAGTTCAGTTCATCAGACACTGTGAACCGAGTTTTTAATTTATATTAAAGAGTAGGAATGCGTCCTTCATCGTGGCATGAAGTGGCAACTATTTATTTGTGCTCTAAATTCAGGCAGGAGAAACAAATGCTGCGTATTTACGGGGTTGGGATAGGCATGGCGGCCATGCTTTGCAGTTCCACTGCCTGGGCCCAGAAATATGACGGGAGTGGTTCGCCGACCTTTATCCCACATACGCTGCAGGAAGCTCTTGCCTCTGCTTATTTGACAAACCCTACGCTGCAACAGGCACGGGCGACATTACGGGCGACAGATGAGCAGGTTCCAACAGCTCTTGCAGGCTGGCGTCCTACCGTAACTGGCACCGTCGGGCTCAGCTATTATAAAGGAACGAATGATTATCAAGCTCGGCAGACCAACCAGGCTATATGCGTGTTTATGATACGCCAGGTTATACGGCCGGCCTGACAATCCAGCAGCCCATTTACAGTGGTGGAAAAACGACCGCATCTACACATCAGGCTGTCAACAAAGTCATGGCCGCACGTGCCAATCTGATTTCAGTGGAGCAGCAGGTTTTTAAAAACGTCGTGAACGCTTATGTGAGCGTGATTGAAGACGAGCAGCTTCTGCAACTCAACATCAATAACGAACGTGTTCTGCAACAGCAGTTGCGCGCGACAAATGAGCGCTTCAAGGTTGGTGAAATTACCCGGACCGACGTAGCACAGGCTGAGTCAGCTTATGCCTCAGCAAAAGCAACCAGGCAGCAGTCTGAAGGGACGCTTCAGACTGCTCAGGCAACCTACATGCAGATCGTAGGTATGGCTCCACCCCCTAACCTCGTCCCGCCCCAGCCATTGGTTCTTCCCGTTAAAAATGAACAGACAGCGGCAGCTATGGCCGTCAAAAACAACCCTGACGTCATTAATGCACTTTTTACTGAATCCTCCCAAAAAGATGCCGTTGCCGTCGCAATGGCGGCGATCATGCCAAAAATTTCAGCAACCGCAGCATATAGCCGGCAGGTTAACCAGAGCCTGAACCACCAGCTTGATGAAAATAAATATGCTATGCTGAACTTCAATATCCCGGTCTATCAGGGTGGCTCAGAATATGCCGCTGTCCGGCAGGCAAAACAGCAGGCACAGGTCGCGCATCGTGCTGTTGATATCCAGCGCAGGACAGTTGCACAGGACGCTGTTTCAAACTGGCAAAAACTTGTTTCCTATCAGGCGGCGATTTCCAGTAACCGTGCCGCGATTAAAGCGGGAACGGTTGCTCTTGATGGGGTCGAGCGGCAGGCTATTGTGGGGACCAGTACAACACTAGAAGTTTTGCAGCAGCAGGAAACACTGCTTCAGGCACAAGTGGCGCTCGTGCAAAGCCTGAGCAATATGGTGCTTGCATCCTATAATGTGGCCTCTGCCATTGGGCGCCTGACTGCAGCAGATCTGCAACTGAATGTGCCGCTCTATGATGACAAAGCCTACTACAAAGCCGTGAAAGACCGGCTGTGGGGGCTGAATGACTATGCTGTGAATCAGCCGGGGCGTTAGCCTCTGAGATCTATTTTTTAGCAAACCGAGCCCTCATGAGTCTGATATCTGCTCTGAATGGCTGTTTTTTCCGCGCCCGGTAAAAACAGGAATCTAAGATGTTTCCTGCAACGAACACCGGGACTATAATCTGTCAAAGGCGGGGGCTGCATAGGCCTTCCGCCTTTTTACGTTTTCTGGTTGGATATCATGCTGAACAAGACTTTTGAGCCTGCTGAGACAGAGAAGAAACTTTACGAACTTTGGGAAAGCGAAAAGGCATTTTCGGCTGATCCGCAGAGCGGAAAAAAGTCATTCACCATCATGATTCCACCACCAAATGTGACGGGTACCCTGCATATGGGGCATGCTCTGACCATGACGTTGCAGGACACTCTGATCCGCTGGAAGCGTATGCAGGGATTTGACACGCTATGGCAGCCCGGTACCGACCACGCCGGCATTGCGACCCAGATGGTTGTAGAGCGGGCTCTGACTGCTGAAAAAACGACGCGTCAGGAATTGGGGCGTGAAGCTTTTGTGCAGCGCGTCTGGAAATGGAAAGAGGAATCTGGCGGCGGGATTACGCGTCAGCTTCGTCGGTTGGGAGCCTCTCTGGACTGGCCGCGCGAGCGCTTCACGATGGATGAAGGCCTCTCCCGTGCCGTAAAAGAAGTCTTTGTCACCCTTTACAACGAAGGGCTGATTTACCGTGACAGACGACTGGTCAACTGGGATCCCGTCTTCCGTTCCGCGATTTCTGACCTTGAGGTCGAAAGCAAGGATGTTGCAGGTAAGCTTTGGTACATCCGGTATCCCGTTGAAGGCAAATCGGGTGAAACCATTACCGTTGCCACCACCCGCCCCGAAACATTGCTGGGGGATGCCGCCGTTGCCGTGCATCCGGATGATGAACGCTATGCTGGTCTGGTCGGCCAGTCTGTCCGTCTGCCGCTGACAGGCCGCCTGATCCCTATTGTGGCTGACCTGCATTCTGACCCTGAAAAGGGAACCGGTGCGGTCAAAATCACGCCTGCTCATGACTTTAACGACTTTGAAATCGGTCGGCGGCATAATCTGCCAATGCTTTCTATTCTTGATGATCAGGCCCGCGTGGTGCTGGACGAGATTGAAGAAGAACTCACCGCTGTCGATGGCCTTGCGGACCCGGCTTTTGTGAAGAGGCTTTCGGGCCTCTCCCGCGAAGACGCACGGAAAGCAATTGTCGAAGAACTGGAAAGACTGGAGTGGCTTGAAAAAATCGAGCCACACCGTCACCAGGTACCGCATGCGGAGCGGGGAGGGGCCGTTATTGAGCCACGCCTGACAACGCAATGGTACTGCGATGCCGGGAAGCTGGCTGGTCCGGCGATTGATGCCGTCACCAGTGGCAAAATCTCTTTTGTTCCCAAACAGTGGGAAAACACGTTTTTTGCCTGGATGCGCGATATTCAGCCATGGTGCATTTCGCGGCAACTCTGGTGGGGGCACCGTATTCCCGCGTGGTACGGCCCCGACGGGCATGTTTTTGTGGCGCGCGATGAAGCCGATGCGCGGACGCAGGCTGATGCCCATTATGGCCAGACCGAAGCCCTGACGCAGGATGAGGACGTTCTGGACACATGGTTCTCATCTGGGCTGTGGCCGTTTTCCACTCTCGGCTGGCCGGACAAGACGCCGGAACTGGCGCATTATTATCCGACGGATGTGCTGGTCACGGGTTTTGATATTATTTTCTTCTGGGTTGCCCGGATGATTATGATGGGCCAGCATTTTATGCATGACGTGCCCTTCCGCGATATTTTCATTCATGGTCTGGTCCGGGATGAACGCGGCCAGAAAATGTCCAAAAGCAAGGGCAACGGAATTGATCCGCTTGAGCTGATTGATGCTTACGGGGCCGATGCGCTGCGCTTTACCATCTGTGCGCTGACGGGTATTGGGCGCGACGTTAAACTCGGCCGGAAAAAGGTCGAGGACTACCGCGCTTTTGTTACCAAAATCTGGAATGCGGCTCGTTTCTGCGAAATGAACGGGGTTAAAGCGCAGAACGGGTTTGACCCGCACAGCGTGACGTCTCCTCTTGGCAAATGGATTATCGCGGAAGCCTCTCTCGCCATTCAGGACGCCACAAAAGCTCTGGAAGCCTATCGCTTTGATGACTATGCCCTGAGTTGCTACCGCTTTGTCTGGAACCGTTTCTGTGACTGGTTCCTTGAGTTTGCCAAGCCCGTTTTTGCTTCCGATGATGCCGCGGAAGCTGCGGAAATCCGTGCCGTTGCCGCCTATGTGCTGGGGATTATTCTGCGCCTGTTGCAGCCTGTGATGCCATTTGTCACAGATGAGCTTTGGACCGAATTCGGCTTTGGCAAGCAGGGCAGCCTGATCTCTCAGGCATGGCCGGAACCAGTTGTGCTGACTGACGCTGAAGCAGCGCAGGCAGAGTGCGACCACATCATCCGGCTGATTTCTGAAATCCGGACAGTCCGTGCAGAAATGAATGTGCCTCCATCCCAAAAAGCACCGGTCTTCCTTCAGGGTGCCGCCCCGGAAACCGTTCAGCGCGCTGAACGGTGGCAGGAAGCCATCGGGCGTATGGCCCGTGTCTCACATGTTGCGCCGCAGCAAGGGGACGTGCCACGGGGGTCCGCGCAGGCGGTTGTAGATGAAGCAACGCTGATTATCCCGCTGGAAGGGCTGATTGACATCTCAGCCGAGCAGGAACGCCTCAAAAAAGAACTCGCCAAAGTGGAAGATGAAATTGGCAAAACCGAGAAAAAACTCGGGAACGAAAATTTCGTCTCACGCGCTAAACCTGAAATCGTTCAGGAAATGCGGGACCGTCTGGAAGCCCAGCAGGGTGAAAGCATTCGGCTGAAGGCTGCACTCGCCCGTATTGCCTGAATCTGATGGTTTTCGAGGCCTGCTGCCTGTCCTGAAAAAGTCTGCGCAGGCCTCGTGATACAAAATCGCGTAAGGAGAAACCATGTCTCAGTCTATCGTTCTTGGTGGTGGATGCTTCTGGTGCATGGAAGCTGTCTTTCGGGATATGGCGGGAATTCTTTCCATAACGCCGGGCTATGCCGGGGGCCATTCCGCCAACCCTACCTATCAGGAAGTCTGCACCGGTCGCACCGGGCACGCAGAAGTCATCAGGCTGGAGTTTGATCCGGAAATCATCGGATATGACGATGTTCTGAGGATTTTCTTCACCTTGCATAACCCCACCACGCTGAACCGGCAGGGTGATGATATCGGCACACAATATCGCTCCGCCGTTTTCTATACCGATGAACCCCAGAAACAGGCAGCACTCTCTGTCAAAGCAGAAATTGCAAACGCCAATCTCTGGGACGCGCCGATTGTGACCGAGATCGTGCCGTTGGAAACATTCTGGCCTGCCGAAGCCATGCATTTCGATTATTATGAACGCAACCCGAACACAGGCTACTGTCAGGCTGTCATCGCCCCGAAAGTCGCCAAGGCCCGCAAACTCTATGCGGCGCGCTTTAAAAACGCAGGCTCCTGAGCTACAGGCTTATTCAGAGATCGCTTCTTCAAGATAGAAGCGGTCTCCTTCTTCATCAAAATCAAACAGCTCAGCAAAACGTGCCCAGCCCACGACGGTCTGAAGGGTCTGGCGCGCATAATCCGGGGACATTGCTTCTTCCAGCGCATCGCGGAATCGGTCTGCATTTGTACTGTGAGAAGGGCGCTCATCGAGCACGGTGCAGATCATTTTTACCAGCGGCACATGATGAAGCAGCGCGTGACTCATGATGGCTTTGCGCTCCTCAAGGTCACTCAGCACAAAATGCACACCTTCATTGGTCAGCAGGATGTCGCCATCTTCAAGTTCCGCAAGCCCGAGCAGTTCCAGAGATTCGCCTAACGGGAACAGATCATCCAATTCCAGTTGCAGTTTTTCCGCAAGCATCGGCAGATCCGCACGACCATTGAGTGGCGGAGCCGCCAGAGCCTCCATCATCCCGATCATCATCGTGATGGAGACCAGCGGTAATGCGATGAAAGAAGGAGCTGCCTGTACCGTCTGTTTTACGCCAACAGCCAGATCGGCCTCAGAGATAATCGGAGCCCGTTGCGTCATCAGGGCATAGATGTGGTCCACAAACTGACGGAACGCAGGATCTTCCTGTCTCGCGGGTGGGCAAACGGAACAGCCAGCACATGCGCAATGCGACCCGGATTGGAGGAAAAAATCATAATCCGGTCACAGATCAGAACGGCTTCTTCGATATTATGCGTCACCACCAGCATGGCCTGCACTGGCAGCTTTTTCTCAGACCAGAGTTCGACCAGATCTGTACGCAGATTTTCGGCGGTCAGAACGTCCAGAGCGGAAAAAGGCTCATCCATCAGCAGCAGATCCGGCTGCACAACCAGCGCCCGCGCAAGCCCTACGCGCTGCTGCATTCCACCGGACAGCTCTTTGGGCCAGGCATTTTCATACCCTCCAAGGCCAATCAGCTCGATGGCATTCTCTACAAGTCTGTCGCGCTCTTCCCCTGTAATGCCTTTGGCTTCCAGTCCGAGTGCAACATTTTCCTCCACCGTCATCCATGGGAAGAGGGCAAAGGACTGAAAGACCATAGCCACGCCATCAGCAGGCCCTGCCAGCGGCTCATTTTTCCAGAACACCTCACCGGATGAAGGGGCCAGCAATCCGGCCAGAATACGCAGAAGGGTTGATTTTCCGGAGCCTGAACGCCCCAGCAGACCAACGATTTCTCCAGCATTCAATGTCAGATCGACATCATCCAGCACCAGCAGATCGACCGCACTGTCTTTATGGTAGGACTGACTGACATGCCGTGCCTCAACCAGAACGGAGGCATGTCTGGCCGTGGAGGGAACATCAAGGGAAGGGGACGTCATGCTTCGGTCCTGTGTCAGCTCAGTTTCAGTCTGCGGTAAGCGTAGTCAGAAAGCGGGCGCCAGACCAGCCAGTTGAGGATCAGCACAAACAAAGCCATCACAACAACGCCCAGTGCGACCTCGCTGATATCTCCCTCACTCGTAGCCTGCGCAATATAGGCACCAAGACCATGCGCTCTCACCGTCTCATTCCCCCATTGCGCGACTTCTGAAGCAATAGCGGCGTTCCATGCGCCACCAGCCGCCGCGAGCGCTCCCGCCAGATAGGACGGCGTGATACCCGGCAGGATGATTCTCCGCCACCAGAGCCAACCTTTAACCTCAAAATTCTGCCCGACTTCCAGCAGGTTCGGCGGAAAAGAGGATGCACCGCTGATCACATTGAACAGAATATACCACTGGGCGCCAAGCATCATTAAAGGGGTCAGCCAGATATCCGGCGTGAGATGGAAATAAACGATCCCCCCACAAAAATGGGGAAAAACAGATTAGCTGGGAAAGCGGCACAATACTGCACAATCAACTGCGCCCGCTGAGCGCGCACCGCGCGCAGCCCCAGCCAGACGCCGACAGGCACCCAGATCAGTGAGGCCAGGCAGAGCATACTGATAACGCGCAGCAGCGTATAAAAACCCAGCACGACGACGTGCCCGATTTGCCCCGGCGTGTAAGCCGCTCTGCCGTAAACCCAAGCCTGCTCAAGCGCACACAGAAAAACCAGCCCCACCACGCCCCACCAGAGACCATCAGAAAGACGCTGTGAAAGAGCCGTCTGACTGGGCCGAAACCGCCCCTGCCTGCGACCGAGCGGAAGAGAGCCGATTTTACGGACAAACGAGAGGAGTAGATTGATACCGCTTCTCAGAACACGCGTGCGGCGCAGCAACCGCAAGACCCAGGGTTCTGCCAGTGCTTCATCCTGCACTGCCGTCTCCAACCGGAAGCGAGACGCCCAAACCGTCAGAGGACGAAACAACACCTGATCGTACACAAGAATCACAGCCATCATGGCAAGAATGGCCGCCAGTATGGCGTTTATATTTTTCTGGCTGATGGCCACGCCGACATAAGAGCCGATCCCCGGCAGGAGAATTCTGGTTTGCCCTACGGTAATGGCCTCTGAATACACCACCATGAACCAACCCCCGGCCATGGACATCATGGAATTCCAGACCAGAGAGGGGACGGCACAGGGCACTTCCAGCCGCCAGAATTTTTGCCAGCCTGTCAGACCAAAGCATCGGGCTGCTTCTTCAAGCTCTGTCGGAACACTGCGTAGAGACTGATACATGCCAAACGCCATATTCCACGCCTGAGACGTAAAAATGGTGAAAATCGCCGCCAGTTCGGCCCCCAGAACCTGCCCCGGAAACAGTCCCAGAAAAAAGGTTACCGTAAAACTCAGGAAGCCCAGAATGGGAACAGACTGGAGGATATCCAGCAAGGGCAGCAAAATCTGCGCGGCACGGCGGCTTTTGGCGGCCAGCGTGGCGTAGAGAAACGTGAAAACCAGCGCTATCCCGAGGGCTGCAAACATCCTCAGGGTTGTTCGCAAAGCGTAGCCGGGAAGGCTCAGGATATCGAGATGAATGGGCACCTGTGCTGGAGCCGTAAGCGGCACCAGCATGTGGCGCACACTATTTCCGGCCAGTACGGCCAGCCCGACAACACCGATCAGGAGAACGGCATCCGCCAGATTCATATGCCGCAGCGGCAGGCCCGCTGACGGAGCGTGAGAGGGACGAGAGAAATCCGATCGTCCTGCCGTCATGGCAGGCCGGTTCCTGTGCTGCCAAAGCCGCCGGCACCGCGAGCTGTTTCATCCAGACTTTCGCACTCAGCCCAGGAAACGCGCTCGACAGGAGCAATCACAGCCTGCGCAATACGCATCCCGTGCTCCACTGTAAAAGGCGTCTCACCTGCATTCAGCACAATGACACCCACCTCACCCCGATAATCTTCATCAATGGTTCCCGGGGAGTTGGGCAGGACAATGCCGTGTTTCAGGGCAAGGCCTGACCGGGGCCGAACCTGCAACTCATATCCGGGGGGAAGGGCAATACACAGCCCGGTCGGAATAACCGTGCGGCCGCCGGGCTGGAGCATGACGGGCTCCGCCACTGCGGCCAGTAGATCCATCCCCGCGGCCCCTGCTGTGGCGTAGGACGGCAAAGGCAGATCCTGCCCATGTGGCAGGCGCTGCACCCGCACTGTCAGGCCGGCTTTCCGGGATTCAGATGCGGGCATCAGGCACTCCATATCTCATAGTGTATGTCACGAATTGTGCGGCTTAGAAAACCAGTCTGCAACCGTTATGGCAAGCCTGCGGGCCACGTCTTCCTTACTCAGCCGTGGCCAGGACTTCACTGTCTCAAGTGTCATGAGAACGACCTCGTTTTCGGGGCCTCCCATGACGTCAGAGCCAGCACCGACGTTATTAGCAACAATCCAGTCACATCCCTTACGGGCAAGTTTGGCGCGTGCGTGTGCTTCAACCTTCTCGGTCTCGGCGGCAAAGCCGATCACCAGCCGGGGCCGGAACGGAGAGGGGGCAGAAAGACCAGCCAGAATGTCCGGATTAGGCACCAGTTCCAGCGCTGCAGGCACGTCGTCCTTGCCTGCTTTTTTTATTTTCTGATCTTGAACAGACGCAGGTCGCCAGTCTGCAACGGCTGCGGTGCAGATGGCGACATCAAATGACGTAGCCTCTGCGGCTTCCACAACGAGCGCGTTCATCTGCCGGGCCGTCTCACAAAAAGAGGCATTCACACCTGCCGGAGCGCGTAAGGCAGTCGGACCGCTGATAAGCCTGACCTTCGCGCCCAGATCCGCCAGTGCCTCGGCCAGAGCATAGCCCTGCTTGCCGGAAGAACGGTTTGCAAGATAACGCACAGGGTCCAGCGGCTCATGCGTCGGGCCTGCTGTGACCAGACAGGTCCGGCCTGCCAGTGGGCCGCTTTCCTGCGCCTGGGTGCGAAAAAACGCCAGAGTGGCATCCCGCACGTCAAGCGGTTCAACCATACGGCCCGGCCCATATTCTCCACAGGCCATCTCACCGGAAACAGGCCCCAGAAAGGTCACACCGCGCTCTTTAAGAATTTGGACGTTGGACTGGGTTGCCGGATGGTCCCACATCCGCACGTTCATGCCGGGCGCGACCATTACCGGGGTATCCGTCGCCAGCAGGACTGTGCTGGCCAGATCATCCGACAGCCTGCTGCCATACGGGCAAGCATATTGGCGGACGCTGGGCAGACAACAATCAGATCAGCAGAGCGGGACAGGGCGATATGCCCCATTTCCTGCTCCGCCGTCAGAGAAAATAAGTCCGTATGCACCGGCTGACCACTGAGAGCCTGCAATGTCAGCGGTGTTACAAATTCGCTCCCACCTCGCGTCAGCACACACCGCACCTGTATGCCCTCGGCCCGTAAGGACCGGATAAGCTCAGGGGCTTTGAACGCCGCAATGCTTCCGCTGATAATCAGAAGAACAGACCGAGGGGGGAGGGAAAACGTCATGAAAAATCAGAGACGCCAGCCAGAGTGAATGGCTGCAATCCCGCCGGAAAGGGACTGATAACGCACGTGAGACAAGCCAGCCTCACGGAACATCTCGGCCAGTGTTTCCTGATCGGGGAAAGTGCGGATGCTTTCCGCCAGATACTGATAGCTCTCCCGGTCACCAGCCACCATGCTGCCCATGGTCGGCAGGACCTTGAAAGACCATGCATCATAAACCGGCGCCAGCGCCGCGACCTGCACGCGGGAGAATTCCAGGCACATGAAGCGTCCGCCGGGACGCAGCACACGTCGAGCCTCACGGATAACAGCCATTTTGTCTGTGCAGTTTCTCAGGCCGAATGCGATGGAAACACGATCAACCGACATATCCTTGAGCGGAATCGCCTCGGCATCCACCACGGCAAAAGACAGGTCAGAAACAAAACCCCGGCTCAGCGCACGGTCCCGCCCGACAGACAGCATGCTGCTGTTGATATCGGTCATGATGGTGGGCCCACCACCGCCCTGAAGCCAGCCAAAGCTGATATCACCCGTGCCGCCTGCCAGATCCAGCAGGGACAGGCCGGGCTGCGGCCCAAGCTCGGTGACAAAAATACGTTTCCAGATCCGGTGAATCCCCAGAGACATCAGATCGTTCATGACGTCATACTTGCCCGCAACGCTGTCAAACACAGCACGGACGAGGGGTTTCTTCTCTTCCTTCCGGACAGAGCGGAAGCCAAAATCGGTTTCTTCCGCCTGCGGCGCAGCGGAAGAGGAGGGGGAGGGGGAGGGCGCAAAGCTATTGTCGGTCATGGTGTTACCCTATACCCTGCTTTGCACTCATGCCGGAACTCCCTGAAGTCGAAACCGTGATGCGTGGTATGCAGATCGCTCTGCAAGGCCATGAAATCAGCGATGTCATTCTCCGCCGCCCTGATCTGCGATGGCAGATTCCTGCGGCTTTTCGTGCTTCTGTCGCCGGGCAGACCATCATCGGCTTCCGGCGCCGCGGGAAATATATTCTTATGCGGCTGTCGAATAATCTTTCTGTCGTGCTGCATCTGGGCATGTCCGGGCGCATTCTTCTCGATTCTCCAGAAGCCCCGGCTCTGCATGAGCACGTTACCTTCATTACAGCAGATGGCCGCCGCTGTGGCTTTGTGGACCTCGCCGCTTCGGGATGCTCGACCTCGTGCCAACAGGGCAGGAGGAACAGTATAAATTTCTGGTCAGCATGGGACCGGAGCCGCTGGACGCCAGCTTTACAGCCACTGTGCTCCATGCTGCGCTGAAAGACCGGAAATCCCCCATTAAAACGGCGTTGCTGGACCAGAAAATTGTATCCGGGCTGGGCAATATTTATGTGTGCGAAGCGCTATACCGGACGGGTATTCACCCCCAGACCCCTGCATGCACTTTAACGCTGCCAGAGACAAAGCGACTGGTCCGGGCAATCAAGGATGTTCTGAACGAAGCCATCGCAGCCGGTGGCTCCAGCCTGAAGGATTACGTGCGCCCGGAAGGTGGCTTGGGCTACTTCCAGCATGCCTGGCGTGTTTACGGGCGGAAGGGGCAACCTTGCCCGGACTGCCCGGGACTGCCGGACTGCGCGGGCGTTGAGCAGATAACACAAGCCGGACGTTCCAGCTTTTTCTGCCCGCTGCGGCAGAAATTAAGCTAAAATTACCCCGATAAGGTGAAGCGGCTTGACTGTGGATACCGCTGTGGATTACAGCACCGCTACATCTTTGCAGCCACCCTGGCATTGCCGGGCTGCTACCATTTCTTTTGTGCTGGATAAAATAGAAACTCATGGCGAATATCGCTTCAGCGCGTAAGCGCATCCGGCAGACCGCAAAGCGGACTGCTCGTAACACAGCCCGCAAGTCTCGCATGCGCACCTTCATCAAGAAGGTTGAAACTGCAATTGCTGCTGGCAACCATGAAGAAGCACGTGAAGCTCTCCGCGTTGCTCAGCCGGAACTACAGCGCGGCGTGATTAAAGGCGTTGTGCATGCAAACACGGTTGCACGCAAAATCTCCCGCCTGTCTGCTCGCGTAAAGTCTCTGGCAACCGCCTGAGCCTTCGGGCTGCTTCAGTAGCCTTTTGACGCATGCGTTTTGTAAAGCCGAATCATCCTGGGGTGGTTCGGCTTTATTTTTTGTGTAGCCCTCGGCATGGCATGGCAGAAATGAGGACAAGGGCACAGAGATTTTCGTTGCTCCTCCCTCGGTCGTGCTTTAATTCTGGTCGCTAGTCTCCACACCATCAGGGGAGCGTTTTTCGCTCTCCTGCGCCGCTTTTCCTGCGGCAGCGAGGCCTGCCGGAAGCCCGGCTTTCTGGTGGCCGCGCAAGCGGTCCCTTATTTGAAATTTACGCGCGGCTGGCCGCGTTTATGACCGCTCGGGAGCGTAGATGACAATCGGAGTGGACGATGACGAAAGGGCTTTCCCTCAGCTTGAGGATGGCAAGGCACTTGAGGAATCGTGGTTACAGATCTGTTCAAGGCTAAAGGGCGAAGTCGGGGAGGTTGAATACCGCACCTGGCTGACCAAAATTGCGCTGGGGCCTGTGGATGGTGATGAGATTACACTCCTCCTGCCCACCCGCTTCCTGCGTGACTGGGTGCGGAGCCAGTATGGCGACCGTCTGAGCGAACTCTGGAATCAGGTGATGCCAGCCATTCGCCGGGTGGAACTTCAGGTTGCGCGCCCCGGAGACCCGGTGGCTCCGCCGCTTGCGCTGAGCGAAGATCCCTCTGATGCGGTATCCATCGCTGAACCGGAAGAGACTCCCCGGAGCGCACCGGAAGTTCGCAGCGATCTCGTGACGGCACTGGATACGCGCTTCACGTTTGATACATTTGTCGTCGGCAAACCCAACGAATTCGCTTACGCCTGCGCGCGGCGCGTGGCCGAGAAACCCTCCAGCGTCGGCTTTAACCCGCTCTTCCTGTATGGCGGTGTGGGTCTGGGTAAAACACATCTGATGCATGCCATCGGGGCAGAACTGGTGCAGCGCGGTAACGTCTCCGTTGCCTATATGTCTGCCGAAAAGTTCATGTATCGCTTTATTGCCGCCATCCGCTCTCAATCCACCATGGAGTTCAAGGAACAGCTCCGGTCCGTTGATGTGCTGATGATTGATGATCTCCAGTTCCTGATCGGCAAAGACAACACCCAGGAAGAATTTTTCCATACCTTCAATGCTCTGGTTGATGCCGGCCGGCAGATTGTGGTGTCAGCCGATAAATCGCCGTCCGATCTCTCGGGGCTGGAAGATCGCCTGCGGACACGGCTGGGCTGCGGCATGGTGGCTGATATTCATGCCACCACGTTTGAACTGCGCATTTCCATTCTGGAATCAAAAGCCGCTGCATCAGGTGTGGTCGTGCCCGCCAAAGTGCTGGAATTTCTTGCGCATAAGATCACATCCAACGTGCGTGAGCTTGAAGGCGCTCTCAACCGCCTGATTGCCCATGCCAACCTGTTTGGCCGACCCGTCACGCTGGAAGCAACTCAGGATGTTCTGCATGACATCCTCAAGGCGCACGACCGGCGTGTGACGATCGAGGAAATTCAGAAGCGGGTAGCGGAACACTGGAACATTCGCCTGACGGATATGTCTTCCGCCCGCCGTGCCAGAGCCGTCGCGCGGCCCCGGCAGGTCGCCATGTATCTGGCCAAGCAACTGACCAGCCGCTCCCTGCCGGAAATCGGCCGGAAATTCGGGAACCGTGACCATACAACCGTGATGCACGCCGTCTCCCGCGTGGCGGAACTCATGGAACGGGACCCTGCGTTTGCAGAGGATGTCGAACTGATGCGCCGGATGCTGGAAAGCTAGACCGGAGCCGCCCGTATTCCGCCGCAGGAATACGGGCATTCAGAGATTGACTGCACCGTCATGGCTGTTAGTTTTCAACAGGATAGAACCCGGCCCGCCTGAATTCCTGCGTGGGGCCGGTCATGCAGGAAAGAGGCAGAGATGAAGTTTTCAGCTGAGCGCGCAATACTGCTCAAAGCTTTGGCACACATCCAGAGTGTTGCTGAAAAGCGTAACACAATCCCCATCCTTGCGAACGTTCTGATTCAGGCTGCAGGCGGCAAGCTCAGCCTGAAGGCAACCGATATGGAAATTGAAGTGGTGGAAGAAATTCCGGCCACGATCAAACGCGACGGTGCCACCACGGTCCCGGCGTCCGTCCTGTATGAAATTGTCCGCAAACTGCCCGATAGCGTGGAAGTCGAACTGGATCAGGCGGATAGCGAAGGCCCGTTGCTGCTCCGTGCTGACCGGTATTCCACCCGCCTGAACGTGCTGAGCGTTGATGATTTCCCGTCCATGGGCACGGGTGATCTGCCGTGCCACTTCAAAGTCGGGTCTGGCGTTCTGCGCTCCCTGATCGACCGTACACGCTTCGCGATTTCCACTGAGGAAACCCGCTATTATCTGAACGGCATTTTCTTCCACGCAGCCGAGACCGAGAGCGGTAAGCTGCTGCGTGCTGTTGCAACCGACGGGCATCGTCTGGCCCGCGTGGAAACAGAACTGCCTGCCGGGGCTGAAAGCATGCCGGGCGTGATCATTCCGCGCAAAACCGTCGCAGAACTGCGTAAGCTGATTGATGAAGCGCCGGAAGAAATTGAAGTCGCGCTTTCAGAAACCCGCGTGCAGTTTACAGCTGGTCCGGTCATGCTGACATCGAAGCTGATTGACGGCACATTCCCGGAATATGACCGTGTTATTCCGCTCAATAACACGCGCATTCTGCGGGTTGGCAAAAAGGATTTCTCCGATGCCGTGGCCCGTGTGGCGGCCATTAGTCAGGAGCGCTCCCGTCCGGTCAAACTGGCACTGGAGCCCGGTCTGCTCACCTTGTCCGCCAGCAGCCCGGAGCAGGGTATGGCGACGGAAGAGCTGGATAAAAGCCGGATTTCCTACGATGCGGAATCTCTGGAAATTGGCTTTCAGGCCCGTTACCTGAACGATATTACCGATCAGGTGGAAAAAGACGTCGAATTTGCATTTTCTGACAGCGCTGCGCCCACCATCGTCCGGGATGTCGATAGTCCTTCGGCACTCTACGTACTGATGCCGATGCGCGTTTAAAACTCCGGCTCTTTCTCCCCCGGCGCAAACTGACAACTACGCCGGGGAGGGAAGGATGCGTCTGGCAGGCTCAGCGCATGATGCTTCATGGGCCGGGCGTTTTATCGGATAAAATGTGGCGCAGCTTCTTAAACTGACCCTTTCCGAATTTCGTAATTATGAGCGTCTGGTGTGGTCACCAGATGCGTCCCTCGTTGTCATCACCGGAGAGAACGGGAGCGGCAAGACCAACCTGCTGGAATCCCTCTCTCTTTTAACGCCGGGCCGCGGCTTGCGGGGCGCGCCACTGGCGCAGCTAGGCCGGGACAACGCGACAAGCTGGGGCATTTCCGCGCGTTTTTCTTTTGGTGAGGAGAGGCTTGAACTTGGCACAGGCATGGCCGGAGCGGGTGATGCCGCCCGTCGTGTTTATCTTCTCAACGGCCAGCAGGTCCGTAACCGCGATGCGCTGGAGGAAACCCTCTCCGCCGTCTGGATCACGCCGCAAATGGACCGGCTGTTCAGCGAGGGCGCATCGGGCAGGCGGCGTTTTCTGGACCGGCTGGTCATGGCGGTAACCCCCCACCATGCACGCGAACTTCTGGCCTATGATCGTGCAATGACGCAGCGCAACAGACTGCTTCAGACACGCTTTTCCGAAGCCTCATGCTGGGCGGGCTGGAGGCCTCCAT
>NZ_BAJW01000023.1 GCF_000613905.1 Acetobacter persici JCM 25330 | reverse complement strand
TGATTGACGACGGGCCGCTGGAAAGTCTGCTTTCCGATAAACGCCGCGCCGTATGGGTCTGTGGTCCGGGCCTGACAGAGAGTGAGGTGGCGGAGACGCTTCCGGCTCTTCTGAGCGCTCAGAAATGTGTGCTGGCGGATGCAGGCGCACTTTCGGCTGCGGCAGGGCGGCCTGAAAGTCTGAAAGGGGTTGCGGTTATCACGCCGCATAGTGGTGAATTCACAAAGCTGTTTGGCGCGCCGGGGGCAAATCCGCCAGACTCCGTGCGCAAAGCGGCTGTCCGGATTAACGCCGTTGTGGTGCTCAAGGGCGCGTCAACGCTGATTGCCGCGCCAGACGGGAGGCTGGCGATCAATGACCACGCGAGTCCCGCGCTGGGTACGGCCGGGTCGGGTGATACGCTCTCTGGCGTCATTGCGGCTCTTCTGGCTGCGGGCATGCCTGCGTGGGAGGCCGCCTGTGCCGGGGTCTGGCTGCATGGTGAGGCCGGAATTCAGGCCGGAAGCTGGCCAATTGCGGAGGATCTGGACCGTTATCTTGGCCCTGCGCGGGAAAAAGCGACCCGATTGCAGCAGGAATATGGAGAGATGTGCAGACGGTCTCTTGCCGGAAGCAACACTCTGGCTAAGTCCTCGCAACTTGCGACGGGGTTTTACCGTGCGGGCGTGGTGGAATTGGTAGACACGCCAGATTTAGGTTCTGGTGGCGCAAGTCGTGGGGGTTCAAGTCCCTCCGCCCGTACCATTTTTCATGGTGTTCCCGTCCAGTTCCGCAGCAGCCTTTCGGCGCATTGCAGCGGGGAATTTGAGTTTGTACCGAAAGGAAGGCCTGGCCGATGCAGGTTACTGAGACCCTCTCCGAAGCTGAAGCGTGGTTTCACCATTACCGTTCCGGCAGCAGAGCTTGCACAGAAGCGCGATGCTCGCCTGAAAGAGGTTGCTGCCAATCTGACACTCCCCGGTTTCCGTCCGGGTAAGGTGCCTGTTTCTCTGGCGCGCCAGCGTCATGGTGAAGCAGTGCGCGCAGAAGTGCTGGAACAGGCTGTGTCCGAAGCACTGCGTTCCGTTCTGGAAGAGCGTGGTCTGCGTCCGGCTGGCCAGCCGCAGGTTGAGCTGGTCTCCGGTCAGGAAGATGACGGTAAGGATCTGGAATTCAAGATCGAAACCGAAATTCTGCCCGAAATCACCGTGCCGGATCTGTCCGACCTCTCCCTGACGCGCCTGAAGGCAGTCGCCAGTGATGAAGCGATCGACAAGATCGTGGCCGATGTTGCTAAGCGTCAGCGCACCTTTGAAACGGTCGAAGAAGAACGTCCGGCTGTGCAGGGTGACGTTGTTTCCGTTGATTTCGTTGGTAAGCGCGATGGTGTGCCGTTTGATGGTGGCACGGCGCAGGACGTTAATGTCGAAATCGGTGGCGAAGGCTTCATCCCCGGCTTTGCCGAGCAGATTGAAGGCATGAAGGCCGGTGAAGAAAAAATCATCACCGTCACGTTCCCTGAAAACTACGGCGCGGAAGAACTGGCTGGCAAGGAAGCAACCTTTGACATCACCGTCAAAGCGCTGAAAAAGCCGGTTGATGCCCCGATTGATGATGAACTGGCAAAGCAGCTTGGCTTTGAAACGCTGGATCAGTTGCGTGACCTCGTCCGTAAGCAGATTGAAGGCGAATATGAGCAGCTGACCCGTCTGCGCATCAAGCGTGACCTGCTGGACGCTCTGGCTACGAAAACCGATTTCCAGGCGCCTCAGGGCATGGTCGATGCGGAATTCGAACAGATCTGGCAGCGCGTTGAAGCCGACCGTAAAGCTGGTCAGCTTGACGATGAAGACAAGGATAAAGACGAAGACACCCTGCGTGCCGACTATCGCAAGATTGCCGAACGCCGCGTGAAGCTTGGTCTCCTTCTGGCTGAAATCGGGCGTAAGAACGCGATCACGGTAACGCAGGATGAACTGGGCCGCGCCATGCGCGCCGAAGCCATGCGCTATCAGGGTCAGGAAAAGGAAGTCTTCGCTTTCTTCCAGAATAACCCGCAGGCCATTGAATCCCTTCGCGGTCCGATCTTCGAGAACAAGGTTGTCGATTATCTGATTGAACTCGCGAAAGTGGAGGACAAGGAAGTTACTCCGGAAGAGTTATCGGATATTCCTCCGGCTGATATCTGAGAAAATCGTGTCCCGCCGGTGTGAACCGGCGGGACACTCTTTTTCAGGGCAGATTTTCTTTTCCGGGGTGGCATCTTGCCACTTTATCTCTATCTTGATGGAGAGTGCCTGAAGTGGTTTGCGTCTTCGGACGGAAGCCGGTGAGGGATGGTGCAGGTTTTTTACGGGAATGACTGACATGAGGGATCGTGATCCCGTTGAGGTTTTCAGCAACGCTTTGGTGCCGATGGTGGTCGAGCAGACCTCCCGGGGCGAGCGGGCATTTGATATCTATTCCCGCCTGCTTCAGGAACGGATCATTTTTCTGACAGGCCCGGTCTATGATCAGGTTGCGTCTGTGATCTCCGCCCAGCTTCTTTATCTGGAAAGCGTAAACCCGACGAAAGAAATCTCTTTCTACATCAACAGCCCGGGTGGCGTTGTGTCCGCAGGTCTCGCGATTTACGACACGATGCAGTATATCCGCAGCCCGGTCAGCACGGTCTGCATCGGTCAGGCGGCCTCCATGGGGTCTCTGCTGCTGGCGGGTGGTGAAGCCGGGCGTCGTTTTGCTCTGCCCAATGCCCGCGTGATGGTGCATCAGCCGTCCGGTGGTGCGCAGGGGCAGGCCAGTGATATCGAAATTCAGGCCAAAGAAATCCTGATTATCCGGCAGCGGCTGAATGAGATCTACCGTGAGCATACCGGCCAGACGCTTGAAGATATCGAGCAGAAGCTGGAGCGCGACACATATATGTCCGCCGAGGAAGCAAAGTCTTTCGGGATTGTTGATAAAGTGATCAGCCACCACAAGGCCACAGAAACTGGAAAGAAGGATAAAAGCCATCCTTAATCTGGTGTACACTAAAGGCCCTGTTCATCAGGGGTGGTCTGCCCGCAGTAAGGCAGATAGAGTTGGTAACCCGGTTCCTGGTTTTCTGAGGTCCGGGACGTTCAGGGGAGTGGGCTGATGAACGCAAAGTCCGGTGATTCCAAAAACACGCTCTATTGCTCTTTCTGCGGTAAATCGCAGCACGAGGTGCGCAAGCTCATTGCCGGCCCGACCGTGTTTATCTGCGATGAGTGTGTTGAGCTTTGCATGGATATTATCCGTGAGGAGCACAAAACGACACTGGTGAAGTCGCGCGAAGGTGTGCCGACTCCGCGTGAAATCTGTAAAGTTCTGGATGATTATGTCATCGGGCAGTTTGAGGCCAAAAAGGTCCTCTCTGTTGCGGTGCATAACCATTACAAGCGGCTCACGCAGGCAACCACCAAAGGCAATGATGTTGAACTGGCAAAGTCCAACATTCTGCTGGTAGGCCCCACGGGTTCCGGTAAGACGCTGCTCGCGCAGACGCTGGCGCGTATTCTGGATGTGCCCTTCACAATGGCGGATGCCACTACCCTGACCGAAGCCGGTTATGTGGGTGAGGATGTGGAAAACATCATCCTCAAGCTGTTGCAGGCGTCTGACTATAATGTTGAGCGGGCGCAGCGCGGCATTGTTTATATCGATGAAATTGACAAGATTTCCCGCAAATCTGACAACCCGTCCATCACCCGTGATGTGAGTGGGGAGGGCGTTCAGCAGGCTCTGCTGAAGCTGATGGAAGGCACTGTGGCCTCTGTGCCGCCGCAGGGTGGGCGCAAGCATCCGCAGCAGGAATTCCTGCAGGTGGATACCACAAATATGCTGTTCATCTGTGGCGGGGCTTTTGCGGGGCTGGATAAAATCATCACCGCCCGTGGTAAAGGGACTGGCATCGGCTTTGGCGCGGATGTGCGGTCTCCGGATGAGCGGAAAACCGGTGAAATCCTCCATGATGTTGAACCGGAAGATCTGATGAAATTTGGGCTGATCCCCGAATTTATCGGACGTCTGCCGGTTCTCGCAACTTTGGGGGATCTGGATGAGGCCGCTCTGATCCGTATTCTGACCGAGCCGAAAAACGCTCTGGTCAAGCAGTATCAGCGCCTGTTCCAGATGGAAGATGTGCAGTTGTCCTTTACGGATGATGCGCTGAAAGCCATTGCGGACCGTGCCATCACCCGTAAGACGGGGGCCCGTGGTCTGCGGTCCATTATGGAAAGCATCCTGATGTCCACCATGTTTGACCTCCCCGGTCTTGATAACGTGGAGGAAGTGGTGGTGAACCGTGACGTAGCCGAGGAAAAGACAAGCCCGGTTTATGTGTACGGCAAAGGGAAGAAAGTTCCGGCGGAACAGTCAGCCTAAGAACTGCAAAATAACTGCCAGCGGGGATAAGTCTCTGCTGGCCGGGTTTTCTGGTTAACCCATTGCAGAATGGGGCGTTCGTAACGACATGGTAGAGAGTGGGAGCCTGTTGGCAGGTTCTCGCGGGTCTGGGTACGCCACGGTACGGGTGCCCGGCCTGGATCGTCCTTGAAGGAGGTCATGGTTATGGCTGATAATGAAAAACCAGCAGTAAAACGTAAGCGTAAATCCCCGGCAAAAACACCAGCGGCGGTTGCTCCGGCCGAAAATGCGGTTGTGGCTGTGGAAAGCGCACCTGCTGATAAAAACGTGGCGCAGCAGGGCGGCGGTCGTATTGCCGTGTTACCGCTCCGCGATATTGTTGTTTTCCCCCACATGATTGTTCCTCTGTTTGTCGGGCGTGAAAAGTCCGTCAAAGCACTGGAATCCGTGACGCGGGAAGACCGGCAAATTCTCCTGATCGCGCAGAAAGACGCTGCGCAGGATGATCCGGGCGTGGACGACGTGTACCGGTTTGGCACCGTCTCCACCATTTTGCAGTTGCTCAAACTGCCGGACGGGACTGTCAAAGTGCTGGTGGAAGGCGTGCGCCGTGCGCGCGTTAAAGCCTTGCACGATATTGACGGGCATTTTGAGGCAGAAATTGAGGATGTTGTCGAAGAACCGGCTGTTGGCGCGGAAGCCGAGGCACTGGGTCGATCGATCGTGTCTCAGTTTGAGCAGTATATTAAGCTCAACAAAAAGATCGCCTCGGAAGTTCTGGTGTCTCTTAACCAGATCAGTGATCTGTCCAAGCTGGTGGATACGGTTGCCAGCCATCTCAATCTGAAAATTTCCGAAAAGCAGGAAATTCTGGAAGCGCCGTCCGTCGCGGAGCAGCTTGAGAAGGTTTTCGCGCATATTGAAGCGGAAATCGGCGTGTTGCAGGTTGAGAAGAAAATCCGCAATCGCGTAAAGCGCCAGATGGAGAAAACCCAGCGGGAATATTATCTGAATGAGCAGTTGAAGGCCATTCAGAAGGAACTGGGCGAAGGCGAAGACGGCAAGGACGAAACTGCCGAGATTGAAGAGCGGATTGCCAAAACCAAGCTTTCAAAAGAGGCGCGGGAAAAGGCCGTCGCGGAGCTTAAAAAGCTGCGAGGCATGAGTGCCATGTCGGCTGAATCGACGGTGGTGCGGAACTATCTGGACTGGCTGCTGGGTATCCCGTGGAAAAAGCGCACCAAGGTCAAGAATGATCTGGCTGCGGCGGAAGCAATGCTGGATTCTGATCACTATGCTCTGGAGAAAGTCAAAGAGCGTATTCTTGAGTATCTGGCCGTCCAGAGCCGTTCCCAGAAGCTGAAAGGGCCGATTCTGTGCCTCGTAGGGCCGCCGGGCGTGGGGAAAACCTCTCTGGCACGATCCATCGCTAAAGCGACAGGCCGCCATTACGTCCGCATGTCTCTGGGTGGCGTGCGGGATGAAGCTGAAATCCGGGGGCATCGCCGCACCTATATCGGCTCCATGCCGGGCAAGGTCATTCAGGGCATGAAAAAGGCGAAGGTGTCCAACCCGCTGTTTCTGCTGGATGAAATTGACAAGCTTGGCGCCGACTGGCGTGGTGACCCGTCTTCTGCCCTGCTGGAAGTGCTGGACCCCGAACAGAACAGCACGTTTGCAGACCATTATCTGGAAGTGGATTATGATCTGTCGGACGTCATGTTCGTTACCACGGCAAACAGCCTCAACATGCCCCAGCCACTGCTGGACCGTATGGAGGTCATTCGTCTGTCCGGATACACGGAAGATGAAAAGGTTGAGATTGCCCGCCGTCACCTGATCTCCAAGCAGGCCGAGGCGCATAGCCTCAAGCCGGAAGAATGGTCGATCAGTGATGAAGCCCTGCGGGATCTGATCCGCTATTACACACGTGAAGCCGGGGTGCGTAACCTTGAGCGTGAAATTGCGAATCTTGCCCGTAAGGTGGTGAAAGAGCTTGTGACGGGTAAGGCGAAGAAAGTCGCCATTACCGTGCGCAATCTTGAAAAGCTGGCTGGCGTTAAACGCTTCCGCTACGGCGAGACCGAAGCGGAAGATATGGTCGGCATTGTTACCGGTCTGGCCTGGACAGAGGTCGGGGGGGAAATCCTCACGATTGAGAGCGTTATGGTGCCCGGCAAGGGCGCTGTGGTGCAGACAGGTAAACTTGGTGAGGTGATGAAGGAAAGTGTCTCTGCGGCATTCTCTTACGTCCGCAGCAAGTCGACGACTTTCGGGATCGTGCCGACTCTGTTTGATAAGCACAGTTTCCATGTGCATGTGCCTGAAGGTGCGACTCCTAAAGACGGTCCTTCAGCCGGTATTGCCATGGCAACGGCACTGGTTAGCGTCATGACGGGCATTCCTGTCCGGCGTGATGTCGCCATGACGGGTGAGATCACGCTGCGGGGGCGTGTGCTGCCGATTGGTGGTTTGAAAGAGAAACTGCTGGCAGCCCTGCGCGCCGGGATCAAGACTGTTTTCCTGCCCAAGGAAAATGAGAAAGACCTCGCGGAAATCCCTGATTCCGTAAAGAATAATCTGGAAATCATTCCTGTATCCCATGTGGATGAGGTGATTGGCCGCGCACTGGTGCGCAAACCGCAGGCCATTCACTGGGAGGATGTCTCAGAAGCTGTTCCGACCCCGGAAGGAGCTGGCGCGGCCCCGGTGCTGCCGCACTGAGGGAAATTTTTACTATGTGGCCGAAGTTTACCGTTGCTCAGTTGACGTGGCGGAAAACGGCTGCATAGTGCGAGCGGGAAGCGGAGAGGCGGACGTAAAGCCGCCCGCCGCTCCAGTCACGATAAACTAGAGAGAGGCGTAATATGGAGAAGCCGCTTAACAAGCAGGAACTCGTAGCGGCAGTAGCCGACGAGGCAGCTCTGCCCAAGGCGAAGGCTGGAGAAGTGGTTGACGCCGTATTCGGTGCAATCGAAAAGGCGCTTTCCAAGAAGCAGGAAGTTCGTCTGGTTGGTTTTGGCACGTTTGTCACGGCCTCACGTAAGGCTGCCAAAGGGCGTAACCCCCGTACGGGTGAGGAAATTGATATTCCTGCCTCTACGTCTGTGCGCTTCAAGCCCGGCAAGGCTCTGAAGGATGCCGTAAGCTAAAAGTCCCCCGGACTGATAGTTTTTTGGTTTCGGCCGGTAAAACTTCCACAGGAAGGGTTGCCGGCCGCTTCTGTTTGTGACACATACGCATCCAGCGGGCGATTAGCTCAGAGGTAGAGCGTCTCGTTTACACCGAGAGGGCCGGCGGTTCGACCCCGTCATCGCCCACCATGATTTCTTTCAATGTTGTCATGGTTCCCGCGCAGAGCACTAGGATGTGAGATGCTCTCGTTTTTATGAATTCCCCTTAAAAATCTGTAGTTTTCTGCCATGTTTCCCCTGTTTTGGCGCTATTTGGCCGAGTAATCACGGGAAAGTGCCCGTTATTACTGGTGCTGGGGCATGGTTGTTCTAAGGGCTTGGGTCTACTCTCCCTGACATGACGTTTGATCTTCATGATCTTCCTCATGCAAGGAATACAGATGCAGTCTGTTCTTGGTGATTACGCACCCGTTTTGGTATTCGGCGCGATTTCAGTCGTGATTGCGGCCGCAATGCTTGGCATGGCCCTGTTATGTGGCCATCAGAAACCGTATCCGGAAAAAGTAACGGCTTATGAATGTGGGTTCGAGGCCTTTGATGACACGCGCCGTCGTTTTGACGTGCGGTTTTATCTTGTCGCGATCCTCTTCATTATTTTCGATCTTGAGGTCGCGTTTCTTTTCCCGTGGGCTGTCAGCCTGTCCCGCATAGGGCTGTTCGGTTTTCTGTCCATGCTCGGGTTCCTGAGCGTTCTGGGAATTGGCTTTCTGTATGAGTGGCGCAAAGGCGCGCTGGACTGGGATTGAGGGAGCCGCCGATGTCTATAAATCCGCAAGACGAAACCATTCTGTGGAATCGCGATGCTCTGCCCCCCGGTCCGGAACAGGACGCCGTGGTGCGGGGTATTACCGGCGCCATTGCCGAGAAGGGCTTTGTGGTCGCCAATCTCGACAAGTTGGTCAACTGGGGCCGTACAGGCAGCCTGTGGCCGATGTCCTTCGGGCTGGCCTGCTGCGCTGTGGAGATGATCCACGCTTACATGCCGCGCTATGATCTGGACCGTATGGGCATCATCCCGCGCGGGTCACCGCGTCAGTCGGATGTGATGATTGTTGCGGGCACGCTGACCAATAAAATGGCCCCTGTGTTGCGTCGGCTTTACGAGCAGATGGCGGAACCGCGCTGGGTGATTTCCATGGGGTCCTGCGCCAATGGGGGAGGGTATTACCATTACTCTTATTCCGTAGTGCGCGGGTGTGACCGGATTGTGCCTGTGGACGTGTACGTGCCCGGCTGCCCGCCGACAGCGGAGGCGCTGATCTACGGCATTATGCTGCTCCAGAAGAAAATTCGCCGGACAGGGACCATTCTCCGTGGCTGAGGTCAGTCTGCCCGCACCGCAGCAGGCTCGCCTTCAGGGGCGGCTCGGGCTCTGGCGTTCTCTTTCGCAACCTCATGGCCGGGTATTTCTTCCGCCGGGCTGGAGGGGGGTGAACTGGTGGTGCGCACCACACGGGATCAACTTCTGCCGCTCATGACCTTCCTGCGGGATGCCCCGCACTGCCGGTTTGAGCAGATGATGGATCTGTGCGGAGTGGATTACCCAAGTCGGGCTGAGCGTTTTGATGTGGTTTATAACCTCCTCTCCGTCACCCATAACCAGCGCATCCGCGTGATCATCACGACGGATGCAGCCACGCCCGTCGCGTCTGTCGCTGGGCTGTGGCCTTCGGCATGCTGGTGGGAGCGGGAGTGTTATGATCTGTTCGGCGTGCAGTTCTCAGGCAACCCCGACATGCGCCGTATTCTGACGGATGACGGATTTGAAGACTTCCCGCTCCGTAAGGACTTCCCCCTGACCGGTTATGAGGAAGTCCGTTACGATGTGGAACGGCGGGAAGTGGTGAAAGAACCGGTCTCTCTCGTGCAGGATTTCCGGAATTTTGATTTCGTTTCCCCGTGGGAAGGTATGCTGACCTTGCCGGGGGACGAAAAGGCCCACGAGGTCCGGCAACATATCAAGAGGTCACGCGGATGACAGACGCGGACAGAAATACTCTGCTGCAGGATGCGGAAAACATTGTGCGGACGGACATTCCGGAAAGTCTGCTGCCTACGCAGCAGGTGGAAGAACGGGAACGCAAGACGCTGGAAATTGATTCCCATGCGTTGAATTTCGGGCCTCAGCATCCGTCCGCTCATGGTGTGCTGCGCCTTGTGCTGGAAATGGAAGGCGAGCTTGTGGCGCGCACTGTGCCGCATATCGGGCTTTTGCATCGTGGCACGGAAAAACTGATAGAATATAAAACCTATCAGAAAGCTCTGCCGTATTTTGATCGGCTCGATTATGTCTCCCCGATGTGTGAGGAACAGGCTTTTGCTCTGGCAACAGAAAAACTTCTGGGGATAGAAGCTCCGGAACGCGCCCGTTGGCTGCGGGTTATGTTTGCGGAAATTACGCGTGTTCTTAATCATATTTTGAATATCACAGCACTCGGCCTGGATTGCGGCGCCGTGACCCCGGCTTTGTGGGGATATGAAGAGCGCGAAAAGCTGCTGGAGTTTTACGAGGCCGCTTCCGGCGCACGGTTCCACGCCAATTATGTCCGCCCCGGTGGTGTGGCGCGGGATATTCCCGCAGGTCTGGAAGATAAAATTGGCGCATGGGCCAAAGAGTTCCCTGCATGGATTGATGAACTGGAAACGCTGCTGACTGAAAACCGGATCTGGAAGCAGCGCACCGTCGGGATTGGGGTTTTTACGGCGGAGCAGGCTCTGGCCTGGGGGTTCAGTGGTCCATGCCTGCGGGCGTCCGGTGTGCCGTGGGATCTGCGCCGCACCCAGCCTTATGACAATTACCATAAGGTGACTTTCAACGTCCCGGTTGCCCGGCATGGAGACTGCTATGACCGCTATCTCGTCCGGATTACGGAAATGCGGGAGAGTGTCAGCATTATTGAGCAGTGCCTCAGCCAGATCCGGCCCGGTGCGGTGAAAGTGCAGGATCCCAAATTCAGTCCGCCACCGCGTGCGGAAATGAAGCGCTCCATGGAGGCGCTCATTCATCACTTTAAACTGTTCAGTGAAGGTTATCACGTGCCGCCGGGCGCGACTTATACTGCTGTGGAAAGCCCGAAAGGCGAGTTTGGCGTGTATCTGGTCGCTGATGGCAGTAACAGGCCATATCGCTGCAAAATCCGCTCCACCGGCTTTGCGCATTTGCAGGCGCTGGATGAAATGACCCGCCGTTCCATGCTGGCCGATATGGTCGCAGTTCTCGGGTCTCTCGATCTTGTCTTCGGGGAGATTGACCGATGACCACACAGCAGACACCGCAGGAACAGCCCGATACGTTTGTGTTTGACAGCGCATCAGAGGCTGAGATCGGGACGGTCCTCGCCAAATATCCGGCAGAGCGGAAAGCCAGTGCAGTGATGCCGCTGCTCTATATTGCTCAGCGGCAGATGGGGCGTGAGACAGGGAGCGCATGGGTGCCTGTGGCCGCAATGGACGACATTGCGCGTCGGCTGGAAATGGCGGCGATCCGCGTTTATGAGGTCGCATCTTTTTACACCATGTTCAACACAAAGCCTGTCGGGCGCTACCATTTGCAGGTGTGCACCACAACGCCTTGCTGGCTGCGTGGGTCTGATGATGTTGTTACGGCCTGTAAACGGGCGACTGGTATTAGCGGCTTTGGGGAAACCAGTGCGGACGGGCAGTTTACCCTCACTCAGGTTGAATGCCTTGGAGCCTGCTCCAACGCGCCAATCCTGCAGGTGGACGATGATTTTTATGAAGATATGGACGGCCCGCGCACAGTCGCGCTGATTGAAGCCTTGCGGCGGGGAGAACGTCCGCCTGCCGGGCCGACAATCAACCGGTGCGGTTCCGCACCGGAAGGCGGCCGGAAGACACTGATGGACGCAGTCCATTCCATTGCTGAAAACAAGTAGGAGAAACGGGCATGTTGCAGGACAAGGACCGGATCTTCACAAATCTCTACGGTCAGAATGACTGGCGGCTGGAGGGCGCGCGCAGCGGGGTGACTGGCAGAACACAGCCGAAATTCTGGCAAAAGGACGGGATGCCATTATTGCGGAAATGAAGGCCTCCGGCTTGCGCGGCCGCGGGGGGGCAGGCTTCCCTACCGGGTTGAAATGGTCCTTCATGCCCAAACAGTCTGACGGGCGGCCGCATTATCTGGTGATCAATGGGGACGAATCAGAACCCGGAACCTGTAAAGACCGTGAAGTTTTAAGGCATGAACCGCACAAGTTGATTGAAAGTGCTCTGATAGCCTCCTTCGCGATGGGCGCGCATGCCGCGTATATTTATGTCCGTGGTGAGTTTTTTAATGAAGCCGCTCACTTGCAGAGCGCGGTGGATGAAGCCTACGCGGCCGGATTGATTGGTAAAAATGCTTCCGGGTCCGGGTGGGATTTTGATTTCTTCATTCATCGTGGTGCCGGGGCTTATATCTGCGGGGAAGAGACCGCCCTTCTGGAAAGTCTGGAAGGGAAAAAAGGCCAGCCCCGTATGAAGCCCCCTTTCCCTGCGGGGGCGGGTCTGTATGGCTGCCCGACGACCGTGAATAACGTGGAAAGCATTGCGGTGACGTCCACCATTCTGCGCCGCGGGGCGGCGTGGTTTGCCGGGTTGGGGCGCCCGAACAATGCGGGCAGTAAGCTGATGGCTATTTCCGGCCATGTAAACACGCCCTGTGTTTTTGAAGAAGAACTCGGCGTGCCGCTGAAAGAAATTATTGAAAAACATGGCGGCGGTGTGCGGGGCGGCTGGGATAATCTTCTGGCAGTTATTCCCGGTGGATGCTCGGTGCCCGTTTTGCCAAAATCTGTGTGTGAAACTGTCCTTATGGATTATGACAGCCTGCGTGCTGAACGCTCCGGTCTGGGCACCGGCTGCATGATCGTGATGGATAAATCGACTGATATTATCGAGGCGATTGCGCGTTTCTCACGCTTTTTCAAACATGAAAGCTGCGGGCAATGCACGCCCTGCCGGGAAGGAACCGGCTGGATGATGCGCATGATGGACCGCATGGTGCAGGGCCGGGCCGAACTGGATGAAATCGACCTGCTGGAACAGGTCACGCGGCAGGTGGAGGGGCATACCATCTGCGCGCTGGGGGATGCTGCGGCATGGCCTATTCAAGCTGATCCGCCATTTCCGGCAGGAAATGGAAGAACGCATCCGCCACTATAAAGCAACGCATGGCGGCACGGGGCTGGTTCAGGTTCCTGCATCTGGCGTTCCAGTGGCTGCGGAGTAAGGGCGATGGTAAGGGTGATTGTTGATGGCACGCCTGTAGATGTGCCGCCCGGTTTTAGCGCGTTGCAGGCCTGTGAGGCCGCAGGCAAGGAAATCCCGCGTTTTTGCTACCATGAGCGGCTTTCTGTAGCAGGCAACTGCCGGATGTGCCTTGTGCAGGTGGTGCGTGCGCCAAAGCCGGTTGCGTCCTGCGGTTTTCCAGTTTCCGAAGGGATGGAAATTCTGACGGATACGGAAGTGGTGCGTCGTGCCCGCCGGGCTGTGATGGAATTTCTGCTGATCAATCACCCTCTTGACTGCCCGATCTGTGATCAGGGTGGCGAGTGTGATTTGCAGGATCAGGCTTATGGCTATGGCTCAGGCGTGTCCCGGTATCAGGAAGCCAAGCGGGCGGTAACGGATAAAGATCTCGGGCCGCTGGTTAAAACCGTCATGACACGCTGCATTCAGTGCACGCGCTGTGTGCGGTTTACGACGGAAGTTGCGGGTACGCCAGAACTGGGAATGGTCTCACGCGGGGAAAATGCCGAGATCACGACTTATGTGGAAAAGGCCCTGACTTCGGAACTTTCCGGCAATCTGATTGATATCTGCCCCGTAGGCGCTCTGACTTCCAAACCGGCAGCGTTCCATGCCCGGTCCTGGGAATACAAAAAACTGACAGCATTGATGTGATGGATGCGGTCGGGACAAATATCCAGATTCAGGCGCGTGGCGGTGAAGTCATGCGGATTGTGCCGCGCGTGAATGATGAAGTGAATGAAGAATGGCTGTCTGATAAAGGCCGTTTTTCAGTTGATGGCCTCAAGCGCAGGCGGCTTGACCGCCCGTGGGTGCGGGTACATGGCAAGCTGGTGGAAGCCTCTTGGCAGGATGCGTTTGTTGCGCTGGCGCGGCGGCTGGATGGTGTGGCCGGGTATCAGATCGGGGCCATCGCGGGTGATCTGTGTGACGCGGAAAGCCTGTGCGCCCTGAAAGATCTGATGGCGTCTCTGGGGTCCCCCAATTTTGACTGCCGTCAGGATAATGCGTGGTATGATCTGAGCACGCGGGAAGGCTATCTGTTTAACAGCGGCATTCTCGGGATTGAGGAGGCCGACGCGCTTCTGCTGGTCGGCACGCATCCACGGCATGAGCTCCCGTGCTGAATGCCCGTATTCGCAAACGCTTTCTGGATGCCGGGCGTGGCGGTTTCCCTATCGCCATGATTGGCGCCCCGCTGACGGACCCGACTTATCCGGCCGAACTGCTGGGTGAGGGGCCAGAAGCGCTGGAAAAGCTGCTTGATGGCAGCCACCCTTATGCGGACACACTGAAAACCGCAAAACGGCCCATGATTATCCTTGGGCATGGTGCTCTGACGCGGCCTGATGCTGCAGCTCTCTACGCATCCTGCCAAAAGCTGGCTGAACAGACCGGCGTGATTGCTGAGGGCTGGAACGGGCTGAACTGTCTGCACACGGCGGCGTCACGCGTTGGAGCTCTTGATCTCGCTTTTTGCCGGGCACACGGGGGCGGACAGCCAGCGGAATGCTTCGGGGCGGGGTGGATGTTCTCTGGCTGCTGGGGGCGGATGAGTTTCCAGTTGATAAAATCGGCGCGGAGACGTTCGTGGTTTATCAGGGGCATCACGGAGACGCTGCTGCCGCACGGGCCGACATTATCTTGCCCGGCGCGGCCTATACGGAAAAGCCGGGCACGTATGTGAATACAGAGGGGCGTGTCCAGCGGAGCTTCCGCGCGGTGTTCCCACCGGGTGAGGCGCGGGAAGACTGGCGAATTGTGCGCGCGTTTTCAGAAGTGATTGGCAAAACCCTGCCGTATGACACGCTGGAGGCCGTGCGGGAGCGTATGGCGGAGATCAATCCGGTGTTCCGTAAAATTGGCGCGGCACATCAGCCGAACGCGCAGACAACCGGCCAGAGCACTCCTGCTTTCCAGCCAGAAGAGTCTCCCGGCACGCAGCAGGACGGACAGGACGCGCATCCTTTCAGGCCTGTGGTGCAGGATTATTACCAGACCAACGCCATCAGCCGGGCCAGCCCGACAATGGCGGAGTGTTCCCGCACTTACGGGCCTGCGCGTGCAGTAGCGGCGGAGTAAAGGCAGATGGCGCAGTTTTTTTATCATACACTGGCGGGCCAGATTATTCTGATGCTGCTGGAAACGCTGGCCGTTCTGGTGCCGTTGCTGATTGCTGTGGCGTATCTGACGCTCATGGAACGCAAGGTGATGGCGGCCATGCAGCGCCGCCGGGGGCCGAACGTGAACGGCCCCTTCGGGATGCTTCAGGCTTTTGCCGATGCCATCAAGATGATTACGAAGGAGACAGTTATTCCCGCCGGGGCCAACCGGGCACTGTTTCTGTTCGCACCGTTTCTTACATTTTCTCTCGCCATGCTGGCTTGGGCAGTGATCCCGACCGGGAACGGGCTGGCTGTGGCGGATATCAATGTCGGGATTTTATATCTCCTCGCCATTTCCTCCCTCGGGGTTTACGGCATTCTGATTGCCGGGTGGGCTTCCAATTCCCGCTACGCCTTTCTTGGGGGGCTGCGGTCTGCGGCGCAGATGGTCTCTTATGAAGTCTCGATCGGGCTTGTCATTGTCTCGGTGCTTCTGGCTGTGGGGAGCCTGAACCTGAATGATATTGTGCTGGCGCAGCGCCATATCTGGTTCTGCGTGCCGATGTTTCCGATGTTTATCGTCTTCTTCATCTCGGCTCTGGCGGAAACCAATCGTGCACCATTTGACCTGCCGGAAGGGGAAAGTGAACTCGTGGCCGGGTTCTTTGTGGAATATTCCTCTCTGGCCTTTGGCCTCTTCTTCCTTGGGGAATATGCAAACATGATCCTGATGTCAGGCATGATCAGCATCCTGTTCCTTGGGGGCTGGCTGCCGCCGCTCGGCTGGCACCGTTTACATGGGTGCCGGGTCCGCTCTGGCTGATTTTCAAAATTCTTTTCTGTCTCTTTGTTTTTATCTGGATCCGGGCGACTTTCCCGCGGTTCCGGTATGACCAGCTGATGCGTCTGGGCTGGAAGGTTTTCCTGCCGCTCTCACTGGTCTGGATGATTGCAACGGCAGGTTTCCTGATGGCGACAGGTCTGTTGCCGCAGGTGGGAGGCGTAAACTGATGGGCGCTCTGACACGCACATTCCGCTCGTTTTTGCTGACAGAACTTGTGGGAGGTATGGCCGCGACGTTCCGGATGATGTTTCAGCCAAAAGTCACGCTGAACTACCCTTATGAAAAAGGCCCGCTTTCTCCGCGTTTTCGTGGAGAACACGCGCTGCGGCGCTACCCGAATGGGGAAGAACGCTGCATTGCCTGCAAGCTGTGTGAGGCAACATGCCCGGCGGAGGCAATCACTATTGAGGCCGAGGAACGTGATGATGCTCCCGCCGAACCACGCGCTACGATATTGATATGACAAAATGCATCTATTGCGGCCTGTGCGAGGAAGCCTGCCCGGTTGATGCGATTGTCGAAGGGCCGAATTACGAATTTGCCACAGAAACACGGGAAGAGTTGCTGTACGACAAGGATAAGCTCCTTGCGAATGGAGACCGGTGGGAAGCCTTGCTGGCCCGTCGGCTGGAATACGATGCCCCGTATCGTTAATCCCGTGCAGCCCCGGCAGGGGCAGGAGGCTTGCTGATGCTGGCGCAGGTTGTTTTTTACGTTTTTGCCGCTGTGTTGCTGCTATCTGGGACCATGGTCATCAGTGTGCGCAATCCGGTTCATGCCGTGTTGTTTCTCATTCTGGCATTTTTCAATGCAGCCGGTCTGTTTTTGATAGCAGGGGCCGAGTTTCTGGCGATGCTGCTTGTCATCGTGTACGTCGGTGCGGTGGCGGTGCTGTTTCTGTTCGTCGTCATGATGCTGGATGTTGATTTCACGCAACTGCGTGAAGGCTTGCAGCGCAATGCCCCCATTGGGGCCTGTGTAGGCGCCATTCTGTTTGCAGAACTGGTCATGGCCTTCAGCAACTGGACGATGGCCCCGGCTAGTGCAGTTGCATCGGTACAGGCTGCACCCGGTCTGACCAACACGGCTGCGTTAGGCACGCTGATCTATACGCATTATGTGCTGCTGTTTCAGGCCTGCGGGCTTGTGCTGCTGGTCGCCATGATCGGGGCTATTGTGCTGACGCTGCGCCAGACGGGCAGCGGACGGCGCCAGAATATTGAAAAACAGCATGCACGCACACGTGAAGACACGCTGGAGCTGGTGCAACTGCCACTTGGCGAAAACGTGTTGGAGCAGGGTGGTTTCCTGCGCCCCGGAAGCTCCTATTACGAAATTGCTGTTCCCGGGTCCTATGGTTCTGCCGAGCAGCATAAAGAGGCGGAAAAAGAGGAGACTGGCGCATGACACCAGCAATCGCTCCTGTCGGGCTTGGGCCTTATCTTGTGGTCAGTGCCGCGCTGCTGGTGCTGGGGGTATTGGGTATTTTTCTCAATCGGAAAAATATCATCATCATCCTGATGTCCATGGAACTCATTCTTCTGGCGGCAAATCTGAATTTTGTCGCGTTTTCCTCAGCTCATGCGGATCTGTCCGGGCAGGTGATGGTGCTGTTCGTGCTGACCATTGCCGCAGCGGAAGCCGCTATCGGTCTGGCGATTGTCACGGTCTATTTCCGTAACCGTGGGTCGATCCAGGTCGAAGACGTTACGATGATGAAGGGATGAGCGGACTCATGCAGACCGATCTTCACCTGTTTGCCGCCGCCGTCACACTACCTCTGGCCGGTGCGGTTGTGGCGGGGCTGGGTGGCCGCCTGATGGGCGATACACTGGCGAAAGTCGTAACCCTTGCGTGCATGAGCGTTGCCGCTCTGTGTGGTGTGGGGGCTTTATATGGCGGCTGGACCACCGGGTTCGGGCCTTTTTCCGTGCCTCTGGCCGACTGGATTAACGCCGGTGGCTTCCATGCCACATGGACGCTGCGGTTTGACACGCTTTCCGTGACCATGACGGCCATGGTGCTCTGTGTCTCGCTGCTGGTTCACTGTTACACCTTGGCTATATGAGCCATGAGACCATGCCGGTTTACCGATTTTTTGCGTATCTGTCGCTCTTTACCTTTGCCATGCTCATGCTGGTATCTTCCTCTGATCTCATCCAGCTCTTTTTCGGGTGGGAAGGCGTGGGGCTCGCCAGTTATCTGCTCATTGGCTACTGGTATGACCGGCCGTCCGCCACGGCCGCAGCCATCAAGGCCTTTGTCGTCAACCGCGTGGCAGATCTGTTCTTCCTCGTCGGGATCGGGCTGATTTACGTCCTCTTTCATTCCGTGCGGTATGAAGAGATTTTTGCCGCTGTGCCGCAGGTTGCCGGAGCACCTTATACGCTCTTCGGGCAGCCCTTCCGGATGGCGGAGGTTATCAGCTTTCTGTTGTTTGTCGGCGCTATGGGGAAATCGGCGCAACTGTTCCTGCACACATGGTTGCCGGACGCGATGGAAGGGCCAACTCCCGTTTCCGCGCTGATCCACGCCGCGACCATGGTGACAGCCGGTGTGTTTCTGATGGCGCGGATGTCCCCTCTGCTGGAGGCTGCGCCCAACACCCGCCTGTTTGTGATTTTCATCGGTGCCACAACCTGCTTTTTTGCAGCAACAGTCGGCATGGTGCAGCCGGATATCAAACGCAGCATTGCGTATTCCACCTGCTCACAGCTTGGCTATATGTTTGCAGCCGTTGGTGTCGGCGCCTATCAGGCTTCCGTTTTCCACCTGACAACACATGCTTTTTTCAAAGCGCTCCTGTTCCTGGGGGCCGGCTCCGTGATTCATGCGTTGCATGACGAACAGAATATGTTCCGTATGGGCGGCTTGTGGAAAAAACTGCCGCTGACATACGCTGTCATGTGGATTGGCAGTCTTGCTCTGGCCGGTGTTTTCCCTTTTGCAGGCTACTGGTCAAAAGATGCTATTCTGAACGCTCTGTGGGCGGCTGATAGTGGCATGAGCCATTATGCGTGGGTTCTTGGTGTCATTACGGCTTTCCTGACTGCGTTTTATAGCTGGCGGCTGATTTTTCTGGTGTTTCATGGTGCCCCTGCCGATGCGCACGCCCGGGATGCTGCACATGAAAGCCCGCTTTCCATGGCTCTGCCACTGGTGGTGCTGGCCATTGGTGCCGTCGTGAGTGGCATTGCGCTGGCCCCGTATTATATCGGCGCGCAGCAGGCGGCTTTCTGGCAGGGCAGCATCTTCAATGCTCCTGATAACAGCATCATGGAAACCTTCGAGCATGTTCCGGGCCTGATTGCTCTTCTGCCATCTGTGGTCGGGTTGCTGGGCATTGCTGTGGCGTATCTGTTTTACGTAGCCCGGCCGGATATGCCTGCAGCACTCGCGCGCTCCTGTGGCCCGCTCTACCGGTTCCTGCTCAACAAATGGTATTTTGATGAGCTGTATGACCGGATTTTTGTCCGGCCCTACGGCGCCATCGCCCGTATTCTCTGGAAAGACGGAGAGGAAGGCGCTGTGGAGGGCCTCCCGCGGGATCTGGTGCAGGCTGCTGCCAATGGTGCGTCGGATGCTGTGCGTCTGCAAACCGGGTCTATCGCGCTGTATGCGTTCACCATGCTGGCGGGGCTGGTTGTGGTGCTGACTGTTGCACTCTGTGGGTGAGGGAGGGGCTGAGATGACCCTTGCTGTCTTATCTGTTTTCTCCTGCTCTGAATGGAGTGCTGCGGCATGAGCGTGACATCGGTGAACTGGACGCTGGCTTTGCCGGAAATTGCTCTCGGGCTGGCCGGACTGGTTATTCTCGTCTTTGGCGTGCTCCAGCGCGAAGGGAAGGGGATTGTTTCCTGCACCCTGCTGACTGTGGCGGCCTTTATCGGGTGTGGTGTGCTTGTGGCCGCCTCGCCTGATGGCGTGGCTTATGCCGGGACGTTTGTGAATGACGGCTTTGCCCGCTTCATGAAAATGCTCGCATTGCTAGGCGGGGTTGCGGCTCTCGTGCTGACACTCAGCTACCGCACGGAAGAGCGTGAGCCGCTGCCGTTTGAAACAGCAGTGCTGATCCTGTTCTCCACCTCGGTGCGCTGATCATGGCGTCTTCCGCCAATCTGATGACGTTGTTTGTCGGGCTGGAACTCTCCTCTCTCTCTATTTACATCCTCTGTGCGCTGGAGCGGGATGATGTGACGTCGTCCGAAGCCGGGCTGAAATATTTTGTTCTCGGGTCTCTCGCCTCTGGCCTGCTGCTGTATGGCATGTCTCTGGTGTATGGCTACGCGGGCACCATGGCCTATACGGGCCTGATTGCGGCCATTCAGCAGACAAGCGCGCTGCCAGCGGGGCTGATGGTCGGTCTGGTGTTTATTCTGGTCGGGCTTAGCTTCAAGCTTTCAGTCGTGCCGTTCCATATGTGGACGCCCGATGTTTATCAGGGTGCGCCAACACCCATTACGGCCTACATGGCCGGAGCGCCCAAATTTGCAGCTTTTGCCCTCTTCCTGCGTGTGATGAGCGGACCGTTTGGCGCTATGGCTCCGCGCTGGCAAATGCTGATTGAAGTCCTTTCCATCCTCTCGATGGTGTATGGCGCGTTCGCAGCTATCCCGCAGACCAATATCAAACGACTGATGGCGTATTCATCCATTGGCCATATGGGGTATGCGCTCATGGGGCTTGCCGCAGCGTCTGCCAGCGGTGTGCGCGCAACCCTGATTTATCTGGCTGCCTATCTGGTGATGAACGCCGGGGTGTTTGCCGTTATTACCGCCATGCGGCGGAAGGGGCGGGAAGTCACGTCCATTGCTGACCTCGCCGGTCTGGGCCGGACGGACCCCGGTCTGGCGGCTGTGCTGGCAATCTTCATGTTCAGCATGGTCGCGCGCCGCCTCTGGCTGGTTTTTTTGGGAAATTGATGGTTTTTGCCGCCGCATGGCAATCTGGCCTTTACGTTCTGGTCGTGATCGGGGCAGTCTCAAGCATTGTTGGCGCGTATTATTATCTGCGGGTGGTGAAGGTGATGTATTTTGATGCCTCTGCGGAGGGACTGGACCGGCCAGCGCGCAGCCTGCTGTTTGTTTCTGGCAGTATGGGGCTGGCGACGGTGTTCTTCATTCTCGCACTTGGCCCGCTGATGACCATGGCCCGACAGGCCGCTCTGGCCCTTGGCGGATGAGTGAGCAGACGACGGACTGCTGGACTGACAGGTATGGGGACTGGCGGCTGGAATGTTACGAGGAACTGACATCAACGTCTGATATCTGTCTGGAGCGCGCCCGTAAGGGAGAGGCTCCAGGTCTGGCGTTACTGGCTTTGCGCCAGACAAAAGGGCGGGGCAGCCGGGGGCGCAACTGGCTAACGCCGGGCAGAGCCTCGCCTTTTCTGTTTTGCTGGACGCGGGGCAGGCAGGGCAGGACGCGCTGGGCGGCTGGCCTTTTGTGGCGTCTCTGGCTTTTTTTGAAGGACTGGCGACCAGTGTTCCCGCAGCGCGGGCGCGGTTGATGATCAAATGGCCAAACGATATCCTGCTCGACGGCCAGAAACTCGGCGGTATTCTGATAGAGCGTGAAGGTCGGATGCTGGTGATTGGCATGGGGGCGAACCTTCAGCAGCCGCCACAGGAAGCACAGATCGGCCGGACAGCGGCCTCGCTCGGGCAGTGCGGACCGGTGCCGCCGCCAGCCGATGTGGCAAAGGCCATCCTTGCACAACTGGCGCACTGGTGTACCGTCTGGCGGCAGGATGACTTTGCTGTTTTGTGTGCGGAATGGCGGAAACGTGCACATCCTGTTGGCACGCCTCTTGTCGTAAGCGGCGGGACTACTTATGAAAAGGGCCAGTTTGCAGGGCTTGCCGCTGATGGACGGCTGCTGCTTGAGACGGAACAGGGCATGAAAACGATCGCAACAGGGGATATCCTGCTGGCAGAACAGGGGGCTGACGTTGCTTCTCGTCATTGATGCAGCAACACCAATGTTGTGTTTGCCGTGCATGATGGTGAAAAATGGCGGGGCGTGTGGCGCATTACCATGCAGGCCCAGCGCACGTCTGATGAATATGCCGTCTGGCTTCTGGCCCTGCTGAAAATGCAGGGGATTGCGGCGGAGGATATTGAAGGCGCTGTGATTGGCACCGTGGTGCCGGCGGCGCTCTATCACCTGCGCACTCTGTGCCGGCAGTGGTTTTCGGTGGAGCCTCTGCTGGCCTCCGCCCGGCTGGACTGGGGATTTTCCATTAAAATGGATAATCCGGATGAAGTTGGCGTGGACCGCCTGTTAAACGGGCTTGCCGCACACCATCTGTATGGTGGGCCGCTGACGGTGATTGATTTTGGCACGGCCACCACCTTTGATGTGGTGGATGCAGAAGGCAGCTATTGTGGCGGGGTGATTGCACCGGGTATCAATCTTTCGGTTGAAGCCCTGCATCAGGCAGCCGCCCGGCTGCGAGAATAGGAATTGGACGCCCGGCGGTGGATTCCGTCATCGGGCGGAATACGGTTACGGCCATGCGGTCAGGCGTGTTCTGGGGTTATGTGGGTTTGATCGAGGGGATCGTCGAGAGGATCAGGCAGGAAGTCGGGCAGACCATGAAGGTGCTCGCAACTGGCGGTCTGGCTCCGCTCTTCTCGGAAGGCACGACAGTGTTTGATCACGTGGATTCAATGCTGACCCTTAACGGGCTGCGGATATTGGCGGGGCGGAATCCCTTGCCGCGTCTCACAATCGAAAAAGACTTTTTGACAGAAGGATAAGACAACTTATGACAGAACAGAACGGCGATCTCGTCTTTCTGCCCCTGGGCGGAACGGGCGAGATCGGCATGAATCTGAATCTCTATCGCCTTGGGGAAACCTGGCTGGCGATAGATTGCGGTATTGGCTTTAGCGGGAACGATACGCCGGAAGCCGAAATTCTGGTGCCGGACCCGACCTTTATTGCCGAGCGCAAGGATAAGCTCGCAGGGCTCGTGATCACCCATGCGCATGAAGACCATATTGGCGCTGTGGCCCATGTCTGGCCGCTGTTGCAGTGCCCTGTGTATGTGACACCCTTTGCCGGGGCCGTGCTGCGCCGCAAGCTGGGGGAAGCGCGCCTGCTCCAGCAGGTGCCGATCCACGTGATTCCGTGCGGTGGGGACTTCAAGGTCGGGCCGTTTGATCTGGAATTCATCCCCGTGACCCACTCCGTGCCGGAAGCGCAGGCTGTTGTGCTGCGTACGCCCGATGGTGTGATTGTGCATACGGGTGACTGGAAACTGGACCCGGACCCGCTGGTGGGCCCCCCGACAGACGTCAAACGTCTGAAGGAAGTGGGGGATGAAGGCGTTCTGGCGCTGGTGTGTGACAGTACCAACGTCATGAGTTCCGGCCCCTCCCGCTCGGAAGCCGAAGTGCGTCGCAGCATGACGGACCTGATCAGCGGGCTGAAAGGGCGTATTGCGGTCACCTGCTTTGCCTCCAACGTGGCGCGCGTGGAAACCATCGCCATGGCCGCACAGGCTGCGGGCCGTACCGTGGTTCTGGTTGGCCGTTCCCTGCGTAATCTGGATGTGGCGGCGCGTGAGTGCGGCTATCTGTCCGGTGTGCTGCCGTTCCTGACGGAACAGGACGTGAATGACGTGCCGGATGATCAGATTGTCATGATCATCACCGGAAGTCAGGGTGAGCCACGCTCCGCTCTGTCCCGTATTTCTCTGGATATGCACCCGAATGTCTCCCTGGGTGAGGGCGATACGGTGATCTATTCCAGCCGTATGATTCCGGGGAATGAACGCGCCATTATGGCCGTGCAGGATAACCTGTCCCGCCGCGGCGTGCGCGTGATTACGGATAAAGACGCCTTCGTGCATGTGTCCGGTCACGCCACCGGGGATGATGTCCGCACCATGTATGATCTGGTCCGGCCGAAATATGCCGTGCCTGTGCATGGTGAATGGCGCCACCTGACAGCCCATGCGGCTTTGGCTCAGGAAAAGGATATCGCGCCGATCCTGCTGGAAGATGGCGATATTCTGCGGCTTGCTCCGGGTAAGGTGGAAGTGGTTGATACGGCGCCCAGCGGCCGCCTGGCTCTGGATGCGGGTCGTCTGCTGCCCATGAACGGTGGCGTTCTGGCTGCCCGCCGCAAGATGCTGTTCAACGGCGTGGTGATTGCCAGCTTCGCGGTGGATGATGAAGGCTTCGTGATTGGTGAGCCCAAAGTCAGCGCCCCCGGTCTGCTGGACCCGGATGATCTGGAAAGTGTGCGCGTGCGCGAAGAGTTCGCGAACGCGATTGACGTCATTCCGGATGAACTGCGGAATGATGATCAGTCCTTCCGCGATGCGGCTAAAACCGCTCTGCGTCGCGCACTGGGCCGTAAATTGCAGAAGCGTCCGCTGGTGGATGTTCACGTTCTGCGCGTCTGAGGCGCAGAACCATCCCTGCTTCGGGCAGGGTCGATCCGGCGACTTAAAGGAGGCCCGCATGATGCGGGTTTTCTTTGTCGCCGCACTGTTTTAGAGCAGATAACAGACTAAAATTTCAGAGTGAGGCCGCCCGTGGTCTCACCTGCCAGACAAGGCTGAGTGCATCATGCGTCTTTCGCGTAGTTTTCTTCCCACGCTTAAGGAAAACCCGGCAGAGGCGCAGATCGTCTCGCATCGCCTTATGCTGCGGGCCGGTCTTATCCGGCAGACGGCGTCCGGCATTTACGCATGGCTGCCTGCTGGCCTGAAGGTGCTGCGCAATATCAGCCAGATCGTGCGGGAAGAGCAGGATCGTATTGGCGCGCAGGAAGTGCTGATGCCCACCCTTCAGTCCGCTGATCTGTGGAAGCGGTCTGGCCGCTATGATGCTTACGGCCCGGAAATGCTGCGTATTCAGGACCGCCATAAGCGGGAACTGCTGTACGGGCCGACCAATGAGGAAATGATTACCGATCTGTTCGGGCAGGCAGTGAAGTCCTACAAGGACCTCCCGCAGGTGCTGTACCATATCCAGTGGAAATTCCGTGATGAAGTGCGTCCGCGTTTTGGCGTGATGCGCGGGCGTGAATTCCTGATGAAAGACGCCTACAGCTTTGATCTGGACTATGACTCTGCCGTTGCGACCTATCGCCGGATGCTGCTGGCCTACCTGCGCACGTTCCAGCGTCTGGGGGTGCGGGCCGTGCCGATGCGCGCCGATACCGGCCCGATCGGCGGAGAACTGAGCCACGAATTCCTGATTCTCGCTCCCACAGGGGAAAGCGGCGTGTTTTATGATGCCGCTCTTGAGGAGCAGGACTGGCTGGATGAGCCCGTCAATGTGGAAGACCCGAAGGCGCTGGAAGCCTTCTACAGCCGTGTCACCACGCCTTATGCCGCCACGGATGAAATGCACGACACCGCTGCATGGGACGCCGTGCCGGAAGATCGTCGGCGGGAAGGGCGCGGCGTTGAAGTGGGCCACATTTTCCACTTCGGCACCAAATACACCCAGTCCATGGATGTGACCGTCAGCGGCCCGGAAGGCACGCCTGTCTACCCGGAAATGGGGTCCTACGGCATTGGTGTCTCCCGTTTGGCCGGTGCCATTATCGAAGCCAGTCATGATGAAGCCGGGATTATCTGGCCGGATGCTGTGGCACCGTTCCGCGCTGTGATCATCAACCTGAAGGTGGGTGATGAAACCTGTGATGCGCTGTGTGAGCGCATCTACAACACCAACAGCGAAGCCTTTCTGTATGATGACCGGACGGATCGCGCCGGTGCGAAATTCGCGGATGCGGATCTGATGGGCCACCCCTGGCAGATCGTGGTGGGTCCGCGCAGCGCCAAGGAAGGCCGCGTGGAACTCAAGCGCCGCGCAACAGGTGAGCGCAAGGATGTGAGCGTGGAAGACGCTCTGGCTCTGGTTCTGGCAGACTGATGATGTTTGGTCCCTTCGAGCGGGCCGTGGCAGGCCGCTACCTTCGGGCACGGCGCGGAGAACGCTTTGTTTCCGTGATTGCCATTTTCTCGCTTGTGGGGATTGCCCTCGGGGTGGCCACGCTCATCATCGTCATGGCGGTGATGAACGGGTTTCAGGCTGACCTGATGGGGCGCATCCTCGGGCTGAATGGTGATCTGAGCATTTATGGCGCGGGCCGCACGATTTCTCAGTATGAGGATGTGGTCGAGCGTGTGCGTAAGGTGCCCGGTGTGATCAGCGCGACCCCGCTTATTGAAGGGCAGGTGCTGCTCAGCGCCGGGTCTTACAGTTCCGGCGGGGTGGTGCATGGCATGACCCGGCAGGGGCTGCTGGACCTGAAAGGTGTCAGCTCCTCTCTGGTTGCGGGCACACTGGATGATTTTGGTAGTGATGATTCGATTGCCATTGGCGTAACGCTTGCAGACCGCGCCGGGCTGTCCATTGGTTCCCGTCTCACACTGGTCTCCCCGAATGGCGCGGCAACGGCCTTTGGTACCGTGCCTCGTGTGCGGGCGTACCGGGTTGTCGCCATTTTCGATGCGGGCGTGAACGACTATAATTCTAGCTACGTTTTTCTGCCGATGCATGCGGCGCAGATCTATTTCCAGATGCCGGACAAGGTCACGCAGATTCAGGTCATGGCGAAGGACGAGCAGAACATCCGTCCGGTGACGATGCGGATTGTGAATGCCGTCGGGGAGCCGGGCCTGCGTGTGCTGGACTGGACCAACGCCAATAATGCCCTGTTTGGTGCGGTGCAGGTGGAACAGAACGTGATGTTCCTGATCCTGACTCTGATCATCCTTGTGGCGGCCTTTAACGTCATTTCCTCCCTGATCATGATGGTGAAGGACAAGACGGGCGATATTGCCGTGCTGCGCACCATTGGGGCCAGCCGCGGGGCCATTATGCGCATCTTCCTGATGTGCGGGGCGTCAGTCGGCGTGACAGGCACCGTGCCGGTACTCTGCTGGGTGTGGTCTTCTGCAAGAATATCGAGCGTATCCGTCAGGCCTTGCAGAAGCTGACCGGCACCAATCTCTTCAACCCGGAAGTGTATTACCTTGAACATCTTCCGGCCAAGCTGGTCTGGGGGCAGGTTGGTGAAGTGATCCTGATTGCTCTGAGCCTCTCTCTGCTGGCAACGCTATATCCGTCATGGCGTGCGGCAAAAACTGATCCTGTGGAGGCATTGCGCCATGAGTAATGTCGCCCTCAGCCTGCGTGGCGTAAAGAAGACCTACCGGAGCGGGGAAGATGGCGTTCTGCCCGTTTTGCAGGGCGTGGACTTCACCCTGCATGCAGGGGAGATTGTGGCCCTTGTTGCGCCCTCTGGCACAGGAAAATCCACGCTGCTGCATCTGGCTGGCCTGCTGGATACGCCCGATGAAGGTGAGATTGAAATCTGCGGTCAGCGCACGCATGGCTTGCCGGAAGTCGGCCGGACCGCGTTGCGGCGTGACCAGATTGGCTTTGTCTATCAGTTTCATCATCTTCTGGCCGAGTTTACAGCGCGTGAAAACGTGATGCTCCCGCAGATGATTGCCGGTGTGCGGAAGGCGGATGCCCGCCAGAAAGCGGAAAGGCTGCTGGGACTGTTTGGGCTGGGGCACAGGGTGTCTCACCTGCCGGGTAAACTGTCCGGCGGTGAGCAGCAGCGTGTGGCCATAGCGCGCGCACTGGCCAATAACCCGGCTGTGCTGCTGGCGGATGAACCGACTGGCAATCTGGACGTACGGACAGCCGATGCCGTCTTTTCAGAACTGATGGCGGCCGTGCGCGGGCAGGGGCTTGCTGCTCTGGTCGCTACCCATAATGAAGAACTGCTGAGCCGCATGGACCGTGTGGTAACATTGCGGGACGGCTGATCGTCCCGCGGTAAATACCGTCTAGGAGTCTCAGCCCGGAATTAGAGAGGGAGCGTGCCTGATCAGGGATTCAGGATCACGCGCTCAACCGCTTTGGTCACGCGGGCAGAGGTTGGCGTGGTAACGCTGGAAAACCACGCTACGGGCGCGCCGGTCCGGTTTGTCAGATATTTATAGAAATTCCAGCGCGGACGGGCCAGAAAACCACATTCCTTGTCCAGCCATCGGAACAGAGGAATAGTCTGCGGACCTTTCACCACAGAGCGCGCTGCCATAGGGAAGCTGACACCATAATTGCGGTGGCAGAAAGAGGCGATTTCTGAGGACGTTCCGGGTTCCTGCGCCCCAAAATCGTTACTGGGGATGCCGATCACGACCAGACCCATGCTGCGGAACTGGTACCACAGGCTTGCAGGCCTTCATATTGCGGGGTGAAACCGCATTTGGACGCTGTGTTGACAATCAGGACAGGGCGGCCACGGTAGTCCGCCAGATTGATGTCACCGCCTTCAAGGGCAGGGAGTGTAAAATCATAGATTGTGGTCACGGTCAGACACTCATCTCTCATGTGCGAACAGGGCGCGTTGCAAACCTGTGTAGCGTAAGACAGAAGGCGGTGCGAGTGCGAAGGGGAGATGGGTCTGTAAGGTCTGGTCCGGGGGGAAGCCTGCTGCCCTGTTCCGGGTTCTTGTCAGGCTTCCACCAGAATAGTCTCTGTCAGAGGATCGAGTTCTGATTTTTATTGTTCATTATATTGAACTCGATCCCGTATTTGGAATATGAGGGTAAGGGCCCTCTTTGTCAACAAGGAAAATAAGAAACGACATGTCCAAACCTCATGACTCCGTGCCCGCCTTGCGCCGCGCCGTGCGTATTCTGGATCTGGTGAAAAGCACGGAGCGGCCACCGCTTGCCGCGGATATCGCGCGTCAGCTCGACCTGCCGCGCAGCACCGTGCACGGGCTGGTCGCGGTGATGGTCGAGCTGGGGTTGCTGGAAAAGACGGTCACACAAGGTTACCGGCTGGGTGCACGCCTGCTGGACTGGGGCGGCGGGGTGACGGAACAGCGCGATCTGGTGACGGAATTCTACCAGACTCTGGAAAGTGCTTCAGACCTTGCAGCCTTTACGGTCACGCTGACGGTGCTGGAAGATACGGATGTGGTCTATATGGCCTGCCGCAACAGCGCGACGGTGCTCGGGGCGTCTTTCCGCGTCGGGATGCGTCTGCCTGCCATCTTTACGGCCACAGGAAACGCCATGCTGGCCGAGATGGATGATAATGCGTTCCGTGAATGGCTGACCCTGCATCCGGCCTCCACATGGCCCGAACCTCTGACTCCTAACGGGATTCGGTCCGTCACGACTCTGGTGCGTGAAATTGCGGAAATCAGAGAGCGTGGCTACGCGGTGGATGATGAGCAGGTGCATGATGGCCTGTGGTGCTTCGGGGCCGGGGTGAAGGACCATTCCGGCCGCATGGTGGCAGGGGTCGGGCTCAGCCTGCCGCAGACGGAGCTGGGGCGGTATGAGGTCAGCCAGCTTGGGCATATGGCTCTGGCGCTGGCACAGGCACTTTCCCGCAGGCTGGGGTATCGTGCTGCACACGCCGATTCTGTCTGATCTCGTTTGAAAAGGAATATTATGCAGCATTCACGTCTGCTGTCCGGTGGGACCACTCTTCTCAGGTCTCTTGTGCCGGGCCTGTGCGCCGGTTTTCTGCTGGCCGGAGGCGCAGGACCTGCGGCACGAGCTGAAGGCGTTCTGCCACAGACTCAGGTTCAGTATCGTGTCTATGCGCACGGCTTTAAGGTGATGGATATTCAGGCATCCTACCGCCTGAGTGAGACGCAGTATGGTGTTGCGGCGCATATTAAAACAGGCGGATTTTTCGGCCTGTTCATGAAGACCAATTTGCAGACCAGCGCGCAGGGGCATTTTAACGGGCAGGCCGTCGAGCCTCAGCCTATGACAGTGTGGGCTGGTCCCGTGGCAGGAATCGGCATGTCTCTCTGACATATCGGGACCAGATGCCCGAAGTCACAACACTCGACCCTGCGGAGACAGACCGCGAGTCTGTGCCGGATGCAGACAAAAAAGGGGCGATTGATACCCTCGCTGTGCTGATGGACCTGCTGCATCAGGTCCGTACGACCCAGAGTTGTGACGGGAAAGCCAAAGTATTCGACGGGATGCGCCTGAGCACGCTCTCCATGCATTCCGGAGGGTTACAGCGGATTCCCTCAGGTGGACCGCTGGAATGGGGGGATGATGCGCTGCGGTGTGATTTTGTGGCGCAACAGACAGAAGGCTTCAAGTTCAATAGCGAGAACAGCAAGCTCCGGAACCCTCAGCCGGGCCGTGCCTGGTTTGAAAAGGTGGGAGAGGCGGGTTTTGTGGCTGTCCGGGTGGAAATTGATCACCCGAAAATGGGCCGCATCACCATCATTCTGGATTGTCCGCCTCAGCAGACAACTTAAACGGAAAAAGCGTGCGGCGTGCATGCTGAGAGGATTCTCAGCGTATTACGCGCAGCACGCTTTTCAGACGTAAAATTCTGTCGCCAGCCCCGGACACTGGAACCGGGGGCTGGCTCTGGACGTGGGTATTACGTGGGTATTATTCCACTGTGACCGACTTTGCGAGGTTCCGTGGCTGGTCCACGTCCGTGCCTTTCAGCACGGCAACCTCATAGGCCAGCATCTGCACAGGAATGGTTTGCAGGATGGGGGCTACAAAATCATGCACATGAGGCAGCATGACCATGTCTTCCGCAATAGCGGAAACACGGTCCGCGCCTTTTGTATCGGTAAAGACCAGCAGACGACCACCGCGTGCTTTCGCCTCCTGGAGGTTGGAGAGCGTCTTATCAAAGAGCGGCGTGTAGGGGGCGCTGGCAACAATCGGCACAGTGCGGTCAATCAGGGAAATCGGCCCGTGCTTCATCTCGCCAGCCGCGTAGGCTTCCGCATGGATATAGGTGATTTCCTTGAGCTTCAGAGCCCCTTCCATCGCGACGGGGAACATGCTGCCACGGCCCAGATAAAGCACGTCCCGCGCTTCCACGACAATCTGTGCCATGCGGCGGATTGCGGGGCCTTGCGTGAACACTTCCGCGGCACGGCTTGGCAGATCCAGCAGGGCGGAAACCAGAGCGTCTTCCCCGGCTTCATCCAGCGTGCCACGGGCCCGTGCAGCGGCGATGCTCAGGCAGGCCAGAACGGTAAGCTGGGCTGTAAAGGCTTTGGTGGAGGCGACGGATATCTCCGGCCCGGCCACAGTGCCCAGCACAACATCGCTCTCACGCGCCATGGTGCTGTGCTCCACATTGAGCACAGAGAGAATATGGACAGCTTTTTCCCGCAGGCTGCGCAGAGCGGCCAGCGTATCCGCTGTCTCACCGGACTGGGAGATCAGCAGGCCGAGGGAGCCTGCCGTCAGCGGCGGATTGCGGTAGCGCATCTCACTGGCGACATCGATATCCACCGGCAGGCGGGCAATGTCTTCCAGCCAGTAGCGGCCAATCATGCCCGCATAAAACGCTGAACCACAGGCCGTAATGACGGCACGGGGCACGGAGGCCAGATCAAACGGCATTTCTGGCAGCATGACGCGGCGGCTGGCCGGGTCCACCATGCGCTGGAGCGTCTGGCCGATTACCAGCGGATGCTCATGCAGCTCTTTTTCCATATAATGGCGGTAGCATCTTTCCCGATGGAGCCTGCGGCCAGTGCCGTCGTCTGCTCCTTGCGGGTGACGGGCGTGCCATCAAAGGTGATGAACTCAGCCCCGGACGGGGTGATCACCACGCAATCTCCGTCTTCCATGTAGGTGATGCGGCGGGTCAGCGGGGCTAGGGCGAGGGAGTCAGAACCCAGGAACATTTCCCCGTCGCCATAACCGACAGCCAGCGGGGCACTATGGCAGGCCCCGATCATGAGCCTTCATGGCCCGCAAAAATCATGGCCACGGCATACGCGCCTTCAAGGCGTTTTAACGTGTTAAGGGCCGCTTCTCTCGGCGCGTAACCCTGCGTGAGATAAAAATCCACCATCAGGGCAATGGTTTCGCTGTCCGTTTCCGTCTGGAAAACCTGGCCGACGGCTTCAAGCTCACGCCGCAGCGTCTCGAAATTTTCGATAATGCCATTATGCACAATGGCGACGCGTTCCGTGCCGTGCGGATGCGCGTTGCAGGCTGTGGGTGCGCCGTGTGTCGCCCAGCGCGTGTGGCCGATGCCGGTGGTACCCGCCAGCGGATTGTCTTCCAGCAGGCGGCCCAGATTATCCAGCTTGCCCGCTGCCCGGCGGCGTTCAACCCGTCCATCCACCAGCGTTGCGATCCCTGCGGAGTCATAGCCCCGATATTCCAGCCGGCGCAGACCTTCAAACACAATCGGGGTTGCGTGTCGCAGGCCGACAACGCCGCATATGCCACACATCAGCCGTTTTCCTTTCTGGCCTTCAGGGTTTCCTTGAAGCGTCTGCCCAGTTCAGGCTTGTTCTCCTGCCGGGGGCGGCCAAAGGCCATGGCGTCCTCCGGCACGTCTTTGGTAATCACGCTGCCAGCCGCCACCAGCGCATTGGTGCCGATGCTGACGGGGGCAACCAGAATGGCGTTGGAGCCTACAAAAACGCGGTCCCCAATGGTTGTTTTGTGTTTGAAGAAGCCATCGTAATTGCAGGTGATGGTCCCTGCGCCAATGTTGGAACGTGCGCCGATGGACGCATCCCCCAGATAGGTCAGATGGTTGGCTTTTGCGCCGTCACCCAGTGTGGTGTTTTTCACTTCCACAAAATTGCCGACGCGGGCTCCGGTCCCAATGCTGGTGCCGGCACGCAGGCGGGCATACGGGCCAATAATGGCGTCTTTCTGCACGGTGCAGCCTTCCAGATGGCTGAAGGACCGGATTTCGGCACCGCTTTCCACCGTCACACCCGGACCAAAGACAACATGGGGCTCTACCAGAACGTCAGGTGCAAGTGTTGTGTCGGCACAGAAGAACACCGTTTCCGGCGCAACCAGCGTTACTCCGTTTTCCATGGCCTTCTGGCGCAGGCGGGCTTGCAGAGCGGCTTCCGCCTCGGCCAGTTCCATGCGGGAATTGATACCGCGTAATTCATCTTCAGCCGCTTCCACAGCATGGACGCGCACACCATCGGCCACAGCGCAATCCACTACATCGGTCAGGTAGAATTCACCCTTGGCGTTGTCATTTTTTACGCTGTGCAGCCAGCGGCGGAAGGTGGAGGCGTCCGCGCACAGGACCCCGGCGTTGCACAGATCCACAGCCCGTTCTTCCGGCGTGGCGTCCGCCCATTCCACAATCCGCTCTACAAGCCCGTCCTGCGCAATCACGCGGCCGTATCGGCCCGGTTCTGCCGGGCGCATGGCCAGCAGGGCCAGCCCGACTTCCGGCGCATGGCGCGCTTCCAGCAGGCGAGTGAGCGTTTCAGAGGAAATCAGCGGGTTATCCGCATACAGAACAGCGACATCCCCATCGCCAAAATAGGCTTCGGCCTGCAAGGCGGCATGTGCCGTGCCCAGCCGTTCATGCTGGATCACAACCGGGTAGGGTGCGGCGAGTTCCGCCACATCGCCCATTTCCGGGCCTATGACGACGACCAGCCGGTCAAAAACCTCTGCGGCACTGGCTATCAGGTGGGCCAGCATGGGCCTGCCTGCCAGACGCTGCATGGCCTTTGGACGGGAGGATTTCATACGGGTGCCAAGTCCGGCAGCAAGCAGGACGGCAGTGGCGGGACGGGATGCGGAAGGAGACGTCATGATCCCTTTGCGGTAAGCCAAGCTCAGGCAGGTGTCAAACGTCTGGCCGGGGAATAATGTTATGAGTGTATCATAAAACTTTTCGAAAATTTACAGAAGGATAAGAGCGGATGACGCAGTCAGGACTGGCCGTGTTTGATATGGACGGCACCTTGCTGGACTCCCTGCCGGATATTGCCGACTGTGTGCGGGAAATCCTCGCCTCTCACGGCCTGCCTCCGGTTTCGGACGTGGCAGTGCGCGGCATGATTGGCAATGGTGTGCATGCTCTGGTGGAGAGCCTGATTCGTCTCACAGATCCGGACGGACGTGCCGGACTGAACGCCGAACAGACCGTGAGCCAGTTTCTCAGCCTTTACACCCCTCGTGCAACACGGCTTTCCCGTCTGTTTCCCGGCACGGAAGACGCACTGGAGACATTACGGAAACATGGCTGGACGCTTGCGGTTTGTACAAACAAGCCGGAAGCGGCTGCCCGGCATATTCTTGATGCCTTCAACCTGACCCCGCTGTTTGCCAGCATTGGGGCCGGGGATAGTTTTTCAGCCAGAAAGCCTGACCCGGCGCATCTGCTGGGGACAATCGCGCTGGCCGGAGGGCAGCGCGCCTCTACCGTCATGATTGGAGACATGATGCCCGATCTGCTCGCGGCACGGGGCAGCAACGTCCGTTCTCTGTTTGCTGCGTGGGGGTATGGTGACCCTGCTTTTGCTCGTGAAGCCGATGCAAGTGCCACGGGTATGGCGGAGGTGCCCGGAAAGGTCATGGCTTTGCTGGGGTAAGAGGCTGCCGGACGCGCCTGCCGTCTGTGCACGCCTGCTGGATATGTCAGTTCGTCAGGCTGTCAGCGCGGCAAATCGGTGCAGGACGGCTTCCCCGGCATGCGTAAAAGCTTCCTCACTAAAATGGGTCAGCACATAGGTTCGTCCGGCCTGACCCATGTCCGCCAGCCGCTCAGGCTGAGCCAGGGCAATTGCGAGGGCTGTTGCCAGCGCATCCGGGTCTTTCGGCGGGACGGTCCAGCCGGTAACGCCGTTCTGGATGGAATGGGTAAGTTCCCCGACCGCAGAGGCAATCACCGGGAGGCCTGCCTGCATGGCCTCATGCGCCGCCATGCAGAATCCTTCCCAGTGGGAGGGCTGAAGGTAGAGGTGTTGCGCTGCCAGAAACGGCCCTGTCTGGTCACAAAAGCCGGGCAGGGAGACGTGGTTCTGTAATCCATGCTGCCGGATAAGGGCTTCCAGCGCCGGGCGTTCTTCCCCTTCGCCCGCCAGTGTCAGATGGAAAGGGGGAGTGTGTCCGGCCTGCTGGAGGCGGGCCAGCGCAAGGCAGAGGGTATCAAAGCCTTTTACCGGATGCAGGCGGCCCAGAGACCCAAGACGCACAGGCTCTCCCTGTTGCCATGGGCGGGCCTGAGGGCCATCGGCGCGGGCATGGAAAATTGGCCAGCACATCAGGCGGTCCGCCGGGATGTGGAGTTGCTGCCGGGTGATATCCGTCACGTATTGCGAATCTCCGACCCAGAGGCAGGAGGCGTTGCGCCGCAGCCGGAGCAAGGTGCCGTTAGGGGGGCGGAGCCGCGCGGAATGTTGCCAGCTTGCCACCGGGATGCCCCGCATCTGCCCGATGATCTGCCCCAGCAAAGTCGCACGGGTCAGAGATGTCCATAAATGCGTGGGCTGCCAGAGGTCCATCTGGCGTTTCAGCCAGAGCAGGGCCGCCAGATGGTCTTTCCGGCCGCCCTCACGCACCCGCAGCTCCAGCCCGGCATCCTGCATGGGTTTGATGGCTCTGCCATCCCGCCGGGTCAGCGCAAAAACAGCAACCTCATGCCCTGCGTTGCGCAGCACGCGGGTAATGGCAGGCACCGGGAAGGCCGCCCCGCCGCCTTCGGTCGAATTGATAAGGTAAGCAATGCGCATGGCAGATCAGGGGTTCGCTCTGGCGTCCGCGGCAATCAGCTTTTCCGTCAGGTCCAGATCAGCCGGTTTATCAACATCCACGGCGGCCCGTCCGTCTGAAAGCGGAATCAGTTCAGCCGTTGTGCCCGTTAGCGCCCCAATGCGGTTGCACAGGGCCGCGCGTGTGAGTTTTTTGCACAGGGCACGCAGCAAAACGCCGGGACCAAGGAGCCAGGCTATCCGCAACGGATGTTTGCGGTTTTTTTCAACATGCTGCCAGAGTTCCGCAACCGCCAAGGACGCGGGTGTGCGGAAGAGGAACAGATTGCATCCGGAAAACGCCATATCGGCCAGCCGGATAAAGGTGCGGCGCGTACCGGGCACATCCCGCAGCACAGCAGCTTCAGGCGCTACGGCCGCGGCGACATCCGTATCAGGGCCGCATTTGTCCAGAAATTCGCTAATCCATGCAGGGCGGAGCAGGGCATTGTCCGCCGTCGTGACAAGCAGGGGCGTGCCCATCTGTGTCAGCCCCGCCAGCACACTGGCGCTGGGGCCATGCGGGCTTGCGGGGAGAATATCAATGTCTGGCGGGATTATCCCGGCCAGTACAGCCGGGTTATCAATGCAGACAACAATCCGCCCGATACCCGGTGTGGCCTGAAGTGCCGAGATCACCCGCAGGATCATCGGCGTGCCGCCTACGGGCAGAATGGCTTTGTGGGAAACACCCGCGGCCTGCGCCATGGGGTCCGGCGCACCGGGGCGCGTGCCTGCCAGAATAAGGGCGGACAGAGGCACGTGTGCCGTTGTCATGCAGCGTGCTGGGACGTATCGCGCATCAGTTTGGCTTCCGGGCGGGCGCCATCGGGCCGGTCCCGCGGGGGGGAGCCTGTCAGATCCATCACCCACGGAAAACGCTGCGCTTCTTTGACGTCATATCCCAGATTGAACACCGTCGGGCTGCGCGGGCGCGCTTTGGCGTCCAGATAGTAGCTGCCAAACACGCGGTCCACCACAAAGCTGGTAATGCCAAAATTACCGTCTTCATCATGGAAGTGGTGCAGAACGTGGCGCGCCTTCATACGCTGGATCCATGCGGAGCGCGGCTTGTAGTTCAGATGCTGGATGCAGTGGAAGAATTCATAAATGCAGGTGATGGCCACGCCGGTGCCAAAAGCCGTGGCCGCAGCGCCCCAGCCGCCAATCAGATACCCGATGGGTATGGTGATGACGGCAATGGTCGGCAGGGTGGTGACGGGCGCACCAAACAGAACGTCCAGCAGATGCGGGTCCTGATGGTGGTCAAAATGGATGCGCTTCCACAGGGAGGCTGTCCATTTCATTTTGTAGAGAACGCGCCCGTGCAGCACGTAGCGATGCAGTAAGTACCACGCCAGCGGATACACCAGTATGACGGCCAGAATGGAAACCAGCGTCGGCCCCCACCCGGCAAAAAACCAGGTTGCCGCCGCAACGCTGGCAATAACCAGCGCGAAATATAACAGAATGGTCGGGTAGGTCAGATAAGCGATCCACAACTGGCGGAGGTTCATCTTGCCAAGATCAAAGCTCCGGCCCGTGCGGATGGTCGCGTTATTCAGAGTGCCGCTCATTTTGCTTCGTTCCTCAGGAGCGCGGTGACTGCCCCCAGAGTGAAAATAATCAACCCGGGGATGGTCGCAACAGGTGGGGGCAGAAGTCCGGCGTTGCCCATGGCCCGTAACAGCCCTTGCGCGATAATAAACAGCAGGCCAGCCCCGAGACACCAGACCGGGACCCAGCTTCGTGTGCCTGTCCGGGGTGGAATATAGATTACCGGCATGGCAAGCAACAACAATACCATCATGGCGGCCGGGCGCAGGAAGCGTTCCAGCAGGCCAGCCTGAAGGAAGCCGGGACTGGAATCAGACGGGAGCCGCCCGCGCAGCATGCCGATAATGGTGCCGGAGGACAGAGGCGGGTTTTCAGCCGAAAGACGGATAAAGTCCCACGGATGCAGCGTGGTCTGCCATGAGGTATCGTCCTCCACCGGGAGTCTGGCGGTCTTATCCCCATCAACCTGAACACGGCGGATGGTGCGCAACTGCCAGCCATGCGCATGGGTATAATCCGCGCGGTCCGCATGCAGGGCTTCCTGCAGCATGCCGTCTGGCGTGCGGGTATAGAGATCAAGCCCCGAGAGCATGTTCCCGCCATCCGCAACATATTTCACATGGCCAATGCGCCCGCCTTCATGGAACCAGAAGGCATGACCGTTTTCCGGGTGCGGGTCCGTCCGGTTCCACCACGCCGCCAGAGCCTGTTCTGACCGGGGGGTGACCTGATCATCCAGCATCACGCCCATCACACCAATCAGCAGCGTGGCTGGCAGAAGCCGCTTATACAGGCCCCACATGGAAAGGCCGGAGGCCTGGAGGATGGCCATCTCGCTGGCGAGCGTCATCTGGGAGAGCATGACAAGCGCGCCAATCAGCACGCTAAGCGGCAAAGCACCTGCCATCAGGAAGGGCAGCCGCATCCCCGCATAGGTCAGGATACCAGAAATACCCAGATGCCGCTGCAGGATGGGGGTGGTCTGTTCAAGCAGAGCCAGAATTTCCATCAGCCCGACCAGAATGGCGCAACTGAACAGAACACGGTTGAACAGCACGCCAGAGAGATAGCGCAGCAGAACATGGGTTGGGGCGTGCGATTTTGTTTTCACGGCGCGGCCTTCTGACTGTCGGCCAGTCTGGCGCGTTTTTTGCTCATCCACTGGGCTTTAAGTGTCTGGAACGTGCCGGATTTGTGCAGCAGCAGTAAAGAACTCATCGCGACAAAAATGAGGGCTGGCCCCCAGATAATCAGCAGAGAGGCTTTTTTGGTGGCGACCATACTGTGCCCGAACTGGAGCATGTGATCGAACCCGACCATGATGATAAAAGCCAGTACAAGACCAGCGCTGCTACGCTGCCGCTTGCGCATAATGGCAAGGGCGGCGGCGAGGGCCGGGATGAATGGAATGGTGAGGCTGCGGGCCAGCCGGAAATGCACTTCCGAGCGCATATGCGGGCGGGAGATCGACGGGTCCTGATGCAGCAGTCTGCTGACAAGTTCGGGGGATGTCAGTTCCCGCTCGTCCTCGCCACGTTCACGGAAGGGAGTGATGTGGTTGGCGCGGGTCAGCAGGCGTGTGGCGTGTTCAAAAGTCGTCAGGGTGGGCACGCCTTTGCCGGTGTCGGTCAGGATTGTGCCGTTCTCCAGCGCAATTTCCACGGCGGAACTGTCTGAAGCTAGCCGGATATGGCCGTGCCGGGCGGTAATGTCGCGTTCCTGATTGTCCGAGGTATCCCGGATAAACACGCCATGCAGATCGGAGCCGCCCTGCGTCACCTTGTCCGCGACAATGGTCAGCGTGGAGGAGGGGCTGGCAAACATGTTGGATTGTAGCCGGGGTGCCCAGCCGGTGTGGCTGGCCATATAAAATGTCGCCCGGAAGTCATAGCGCGCATGTGGCTGCACAAAACCGTACAGCAGAAAGGTCACGAGACTCAGCGCAGCGCCCAGCAGAATGTAGGGCCGCGTGATGCGTGTCAGAGAAATGCCGCTGCTGGTGATGGCATCAATTTCCTCATTCTGGCTCATGCGCCGGATGATGGAAAACACGCCCACGCAGAGCGCCGCCGGAATGGCCAGCCCCAGATAATGCGGCAGGAGTGTTGTCAGCAGTTCAACAAAAACGCCCAGATGGTTATTGCCCGCGGCCAGCAGGTTGAACAGCACCAGCAGGCGCTCAAGCAGCAAAGCCGCCATCACGACGGACAGGGCGACCATAAAAGGCGGGATAACCTGCGCAATCAGATAGCGGTCCAGAGTGCCTGGAGTGAAGAACGCTTGCAGTCGGCGCAACAGGGGCGTGTTCGGCATGGAAGGTGTCATAGCCGGATTGATGCGGAAAGGCGATGGGGTGTGAACGTGTGCGTGGGGCCATCCCGCATGATGCCATCCGTTCCAAGTTCCCGCCGCAGAACGGTAATTGCCCAGTGCCCGGCCTGCGGATGGACGGCAATGGCGTTCCATCCGGCTGCGGTGTCCGGGCTGCCCGCACTATGCGAGGCGGAGGTCGTGCCGACAACCGGAATTTCCGTGTGCGGAATGCAGGCGAGAGTCGCGCGGTGCGAGTGTCCATGCAGCACCAGTTCGGCGCCTGCATCGCGCAGAACAGACTGTAACAGGTCCATATCGTCCAGCCCCTTCCGACGGCTGACCAGATTGGCCACCGGGGGGTGATGAATCAAGACGACGCGGCACAGTCCGTCCTGCCCTGCATTAAGAAGGACCGCACGGAGCCGTTCAGCCTGCGCAGCCCCGACTTTGCCGGACGCAAAAAAGGGGCGTGTAGGCACGGCGGAGTTCACCCCGATCAGGGCAATATGGTCTTTGACCAGCAGAGACGGGAATGACGCCCCGGTTTTAAGCCAGTCTGCCCACAAAGCCGCTTTTCCGGCCGCGTTCTGGCGGATCAGGGCATCATGGTTGCCGGGCACCAGCAGGGTGGGGGGCAATGTCTGCTCTTGCATCCATTGTCGGGCGCGCCGGAATTCCGAACGCAGTCCAAGATTGGTGAGATCCCCCGTCAGAGCGACCAGTTCCGGTTGAAACCGCCGGATATCGTCCATCACCCGTGCCAGAGGGGCGGCCTTGTGCAGATGGCGGCGTTTTAATGTCCAGGACAGAAGGCTGAGGAGACGTTTGAAGCGAATTTCATCCAGAGCCGGGTATTCCGCCAGTGGCAGATGGGGGTCGGACAGGTGCGCAATCTGAAAAGAGGGCAAGGAAGAAAGTCTCCGGCGCAGGGGGCCTGACAGGACAGTATGTGACAAGTGTGCTGACTCTAATTATACCACCGCCATAAGCCGGGGCAAAAGCGCTGGCACCGTATCTGCAAAAGCAAGAGTTTCCGAGTGCCTGATCGTTTCGCCTTGATTCACAATTCCCGCAGCAGACGCAATCTCAAGGCGGATGGTCGTTATCTGGACTGCGCCCGCCGCATCCTGGGGCCGCTCTTCTTTTCCCCGGACTCTCAGGGCGCACTGCATGACGTCATAGAAAATCTGGCGCGGCAGGACGTGGGGTGTCTGGTGATTGACGGAGGGGATGGCACGGTCGGCAATGTGCTGAGTGCGCTCTACGCATCATCTTACCCCAAAGACAGATTACCCATGATTGCGGTGCTGCCGTCCGGCAATACGAATCTGATTGCCGCAGATGTGGGGTTTGGCCTGCGGGGGGAGGAAGCCCTGCAACGGCTTCAGGACAGGGCTCAGTCCGGCCGTCTGGTGTCAGACGTCAAGCAGCGTCAGCCGCTGGTTGTCTCATGGCCGGGGCAGGACCGTGCTGCGGTTCTGGGTTTTTTCGGCGGTCTTGGGGCTTTTACGCGCGGCATAGAAATTGCCCACTCGCCTGCCATTCTTAAAAATTATGCGCATGATACCGCCGTATTCATCACACTGGCGGAAACGCTGCGGCAGATTATCACGCCCCGTCTGCGGCAGAGCTGGCTGGACGGTACGCCCGTTGGGTTAAGCCTGAACGGAAGGGACGCAGAGGCCCACAACCGCTTCCTGTTCCTGTGCACCGGCTTGCAGTGCCTGCCGCACGGATTCTGGCCTTTCTGGAGAGCAGATGGGTTGGCGGATGAGGGCATCAGCTATCTGGACGTCGCGGCCAACCCCCAGAAGCTGCTGCGCGCACTCTGGAGTCTGCTGCGCGGGCGGAGCCCGGCATGGCTAAGGCCGATCCGTCTTATGTCAGCGGGTCGGTGCAGTGTCTTGTGCTGAACACAGAGCAATCCTTTGTGCTCGATGGTGAGGTTCTGGAAACAGGCCCCGCACATAGTCTGGAAATTTCCGCAGGACCGATTCTCTCTTTCCTACAGGCATAAAATGGCCAAGCAGCAGCGTCCTGAAGAACCTCTGTCCGGCCAGCAGGCCAGCGCAGTCCGGTTCCTTGATGAACAGATCCTGCGTGAGCTGACAACGCGCGTCAGCCCCGCCGTTCTGGATTTTGTAGAGCAGATGGTCGACACGGCCGAGCCGCTCGGCGTGCTGTTCTACGGCTCCGGCCTGCGGGGTGGCATACAGGATGATACGCTGCTCGATTTTTATGTGATTGTGAAAAAACAGTCTGACTGGCCACGCGGGCGGCTGGCCTGCCTCGCGAATGCACTTTTGCCCCCCAATGTCGAATATCATGAACTGACTGTTGAGGGGCGGCAGTTACGCGCCAAAGTGGCCATTCTGTCTCTCGCCCAGTTCCGCAGACTGACCGGCTTCAGCGCTATGGACACAACAGTCTGGGCCCGGTTTTCTCAGCCTGTGCGGCTGGTCTGGCAACGGGACGCCGCTGCGGCCCAGACATTACGCCGCTGCGTCATGCGCGCCACCGTGACCGCCGCCCGTTGGACAGCCTTTCTCGGGCCGGAAAAAGGGCAGCGTGAGGATTTTTGGAATGCGCTTTATCGCCAGACCTATCAGACAGAGCTTCGGGTAGAAAAGGCAGGCCGCGGTGCCGGGATCGTCGCCAGCTATCAGGAGCGATACAGGGATCTGCTGCTGCCGTGCTGGCAGGCTGCGGGACTAGGGTACGAAACGGATGGGGAGGAAGTCCGGCCGCGTCTCTCTTCCGCCCAGAAATTCCGGGAAGAGCAGGCATGGCAGGTGCGGCGCAGAATGGGGCGTCCGCTCAACATCCTGCGGCTGATCAAGGCGGCTTATACCTTTACAGGCGGTGCCCGCTATGCCGCGTGGAAAATCGAGCGGCACAGCGGGATCAGGGTGCCACTGACACCTTTTGCAGAAAAGCACCCCCTGCTGGCCGCGCCGCCCTTGCTCTGGCGGTTGTGGCGCAGGGGGGCGTTTAAACGCTCTTAGGCGGCTGCCGGAAGTGCTTTGGCGTCCAGAGCGGCCTGCTTAAAGATCTCAATTGCTTTATCAATCTGCTCAGCCGTGTGTGTTGCCATGACAGAGCAGCGCAGCAGCGGACGAGAGTCCGGTGTAGCAGGCGGCAGGCTGAGATTGACGTAAACCCCAAGGTCCAGCAGGCGGTTCCACATCACAATGGCCTGCCCGATTTCTTCCAGAGTAACGGCAATCACCGGGCTGACCTGCTTGCTGGCATTCAGGCCAAGTCCGTGGAACCCGGCATGTAGCCGGGCCGCGTTGTCCTTCAGTTGCGTGCGCAGTTCCGGGTGTTCAGCCATATCTTCAAGCGCTGCCAAGGTCGCGGCAATGACTTCCGGTGGCAGGGATGCGGTGAACATATACGGGCGGCAGTTCAGCCGGACCAGTTCCAGTTCCGGATGATCGGAGACGCAATATCCGCCAACCGTGCCGAGGCTCTTGGAGAAGGTGCCGACAATAAAGTCCACATCCGCTTCCACCCCGGCCTGTTCTGCAATGCCCAGACCGCGTTCGCCCATCACCCCGAAGGAGTGGGCTTCATCCACCAGCAGATAGGCTCCGGTTTCACGCTTGACGGCGACCATCTCGGCAATCGGCGGGACGTTGCCGGTCATGGAATAAATACCTTCCACAACAATCAGCTTCGCACCCGGCGTACCGTCCAGACGCTTCAGGCGTTTATAGAGATCATCCGCATCATTATGACGGAAGCGGATAACCTGTGCGGGGCTCAGGCGGCTGCCATCATAAATGCTGGCGTGGCTGTCTGCGTCCAGAATCAGATAGTCGTCCTTGCCAGCCAGCGTGGAGATCATGCCCAGATTGGCCTGATATCCGGTGGAGAAGACCATGGCGTCACGGCGGCCAAAATAGTCGGCAATGCGACGTTCAAGTTGCCGGTGGAGGGACTGCGTGCCATTGGCAATGCGGGAGCCGGTTGTGCCGACACCACAGGTCGCGGCGGCATCCTGCGCAGCCTTGATGGCGCGTGGGGACTGGCTTAGCCCCAGATAGTTGTTTGTGCCAAAAAGCAGGGTCTCACGGCCTTCGATAATGCCAACCGTGGAAGAAACCGGCTTTTCAATGACGACAGAAAACGGGTTGCGTCCGCCTGCTTCTACCAGGGACCCAAGGGCTCCGGCCGTGCCGTCAAATTTTGAAAAAAGAGACGTCATGCGCGCTCAGCCTTTGTTTTTCAGATCAACCACGCAGGCGGCAAGGTCGTTAATGGTCCGGATATCGGCCAGCTTGTCGAGCGGCACGGACACATCCATGCTGTCTTCCACTTCCATGACAAAATTCATGACAGCCAGAGAATCAAAAGCCAGATCGTCCATGATCTTGCAGTTACCGTCGATGTCGCGCGGCACTTTCGGATTGGCGAGAAGTTTCTGGATGATCAGCGCAGAAACGCTTTCAACAGTTTCGCTCATTTTAAAATCCTTAATTTCCCGCCTTAGCAGGCAGAAGCTGCTTCAGGTTGCGGTTCAAACATGCCGGTCTGGAACATCTTGCGGGCTTTGGCGCGTGTCAGTTTACCGGATGAGGTTTGCGGCAGGGCATGCGGCGGCACAAGAACCACGGAAACATCCACGCCATGCAGGCGACGGAAGAGGCTGGTGGCTTCGGCCTGGAGGGCTTCACGTGCTTCCGGTGACGTTGCGCGGCACTGGATAAGCGCCACAATTTCCTCATGGTCTCCCTTTTCCATGGAGAACACGGCAACATCGCGGCTGCGCAGGGTCGGGATATGGCTTTCGGCTGACCATTCCAGATCCTGCGGCCAGATATTCCGGCCATTGATGATAATCAGATCTTTGGCACGGCCTGTGACCACAATCTGACCATTCAGCATGTAACCAAGGTCACCCGTGTTCAGCCAGCCATCCTGATCCAGCACCTGTGCCGTATCGGCGGGCTTGCGGAAGTAGCCATTCATCAGGCTCGGGCCACGGACAAAAATCGTACCGGTCTGGCGGTCTTCCAGAACACGTCCTTCCGGGTCACGCACTTCCATCTCATGCCCGGGCAGAACTCTGCCGCAGACAACAAAGGTTCTGGTGGGGGTGGAAGGATCAGTTGCCGCACGCGCCACCCCTTCGCTTTCCAGAGCCGGGAGATCAATCGTATCGGTTTCAATACCAGTATCAAGCGGCACAAAGCTGATGGCCAGAGTGGCTTCCGCCATGCCGTAACTGGCGACAAATGCTTTGGGGTTAAAACCAACAGCTTCAAACCGCTCAGAAAATTCTTTGAGAATATGCGGACGGATCATATCGCCGCCAATCCCGGCGACACGCCAGCAGGACAGGTCCAGTTCGGCGGAGGCGGGGCGGCGTGCGCAGAGTTCGTATCCGAAAGACGGGCTGTAAGCGATTGTCCCGCGATTGCGGCTGATCAGATCCAGCCAGACATGGGGCCTGCGGGCAAATTCACGGGTGGGGAGAAGATCAACCGTTAGTTGGCAGGTCATGGGGGTCAGGAAGAACCCGACCAGTCCCATGTCATGATAAAGCGGGAGCCAGGAGACGCAGCGGTCGCCGGTTTCATGCACGCACAGGCCATCATGCGCGATGGCGGCCACATTTGCCATGCCAGAACGCTGGCTGACGCACACACCCATAGGGGAGCGGGTACTGCCGGACGAGAACTGAAGGTAGGACAGAGCTTCCGGATGGATGGTTGGCAGAACCATATCCGGCACCGGGCGTTCCATCAGTTCAGTGGGGGAGCCAGCAAAAGCCAGTCCCATGCCGCTGACGATATCGTCCGTCCAGCCTTCAATAATCTGCGGAATAATCACCGCGCTGGCCCCGGCGCTGGTAATCATACCGCGCAGCGTGGTCAGATAGGTCTCTTTCCCGGCAAAGGCGACGGGCAGGGGCAGGGGGGCTGCAACCAGACCAGCATACTGGCAGCCAAAGAAGATACGGGCAAAGTCGCCATCGCTTTCCGCGACAATCGCTACGCGATCGCCCGGCTGCAGGCCCATTCCAAGAAGGCGCAGCCCGGTTTCAATCGCCTGCTCACGCAGTTTGCGATACGGCAGGGCTTCCAGCAGAACGCCTTTGCCGGAATAGATATTGAAGCCAGCCTCACCCTGTGCCGCATAGTCCAGCGCTTCGGGGAATGTTGCAAAATCGCCATAACGGCGCTGCTGACCAGAACCGGTGGGAACCGGTTGCAGAGCCTCTTCGTTAGAAGGTGAAGATGCAGGATTTAAAACGTTCATCAGCTGGCCATTCGAAGAAAATCAACAATTGCGTCGGCCCCTACCGGCGCGGTTGGTTCGTCTCCCGTGAGATCGAACGTGTCGCGTATATAGTCTTTTTGGAGATTTACGAAAGCATGATGTGAAGAAAATGCGGCATCAATGTCTTCCGAGAACGTCTCAAGCTGGTTCAGAACCGGGCCCAAAGTCCAGAACCGATAGTTCTCATCCCCTTGCCAGGCAACGTCATGTGCGTTCAGGAAAACACACGGACGGGGGTGGATTAAAAATTCTGCAATCTGTGAGCTGGCGTCGCCAGATAGAGGTCCGCAGCAGAGGTATAGGTCATATCAATGCTGCGGGTGCTGCCGGTATCGACAATCATGTGGGGGTGGCCGCCAAAAGCGCGCTTTAGCTGAGCAGCCTCAGTCCGCCGGTTATCGAACAGCCGGTAATGGGGGGCAAAGATAAGGTTGTAGCGATCCTGATTGGCAAAATGACTCAGGATATTCAGCCCCATATTGGGCCAGGACGAAAGGCGGGCATTAAAATGCGGGTTATAAAGAATGGTCGGCCGGTTGTTATTAAAGAGGCGGGAGCTCGTGCTGCGCATCCGGCGCACCATGTCGAACTTCGCGTAGACACCCGTATGATAATGGCCGGGGCGAATGGCACCCTGAGCCAGAAGGCGCTGCTCAACCTTCTTGCCCGCCATCAGAACGTAGTCAAAATTTTTGACATCCCGCGCAAAGCCAATGGCCCGGTCACCCGCCCCGTGGCGGGTCCAGATCAGGCGGGGCTGGCGGACACCAAGCTTCCTTAAATAGAGTGAAGTACGCTCCGGGACGACGATGCCCTGAAACGTAGAGAAATATTTCTTGTTGAAGAAAAGGCTCGCAAAGCGGGAAAAAACGGTGTGCCCGTGCCGTTCAACGCGCTCCCGGATCAGGTTCGGGAGGTGCAGAAGCTCGAAGCTGGCGCGCGATTCCGGATAGTAGGAGGCGAGGGACTGCGCGTAATCCAGATGCGCCTGTGTGGCGCAGGCAATGTGGACTTCTGCCTCAGGGTGTCTGCTGGCAATTTCCATTGCAATAGGCAGAGAATGCAAGGTTTGGTGCGGCTGTGCGATGTAAGGGAAAAGAACGCGCATCAGTAGAATAACACCTCTTGAGTTGAGGCATGATCCGCCGTGTCTGCTTGCGTCATCGGGTGCCTCATCAGCCAGTTTCTATGCGGCAGGATAACCTGCACACATGCACAAATCGTGGCAGCCTCAATATAGTCAAGGCCGTCCGGAGCGGGGCTGAGCCGCCAGCACAGGTTTTTCGTGATCACACAAGCGCGGAGTTCAGCGTGCGCGAGACCATAAAACGGCCTCATATAATATGCGCCTCATATGCAAGGGGGCTGGGTGGTGGGTTTGTGTGGCTGAGGATGGCAAGCTCAGCATCTCAGGTGCTCAAAGTATGATTGCTGTCATTTGACCCGACCTTTTGCGGATGTCGGAGGGGCGAAGCAGGACCATCCGCTTGCTCAGGCAACAGCGGTTATG